>JAGRHM010000844.1 GCA_020445005.1 Candidatus Competibacteraceae bacterium
TTTCTTCGTCGATGCTGTCCACGCAATAGAGTTGTAGTTGCCCCCCGTCGATTTTATGCCGCAAAGCCTCGATCATGCCCATGTTTTCGTATTCGTAAAACCGACCGCACCGTGTTGGAAACGCCAGCACCTTGGCCCCGGCGTGGCCGAAGATCAGCAGTTCCATATCCCGGTGCAGCCGCTGGCTATACCACTTGTGATATTCTCGATTCATACGCTTGGCCCTACTCATTAAGTATTTTATCTTCAAATACTTAACCGAATTTATTGACAAGCGTATGAAGAAACGATGAAGAATCGTCAAAATCGTCGGAGTTAAAGAACTCACTCAACAGTTGAAAAAATAAGCCAGGGCGTCCTGCAGTCGCGCCCCTTCAGTGACTATTCCATCATGCTCAAAGTGGCCGGCCTGCAATACAAATAATTCCCGATGTCCCGCCAGCGCGTTATAAATTGCGAATTGCCCAGGCGGCGGCACCGCAGGATCAAAGCAGGCGGCGGCGATATGCACGGGAATTCGCAGATGGCGAGCGGCTACTGCTGCGTCGAAATAGCGCAATGTCGCCAAGGTCTGATCGGTCCGCCGCTGGCGCATTCTGATCGCCTCGCCGCTACCGACGCAGGGACAATTCATGCGCAAAGGATGATGGCCAAAACTGGGGACGTTGAGATGAGCGCGATGAAAGCGCTCATCCCAGGGCAGGGCCAAGGCCCCAACACCCCCACCGAAACTGATGCCCAGGTATTCCATGCGCCGCACCGCGCCTGGGAACCGGTCCAACAATGCTGAAGCCGCGCACCACACAGTATCCGCGGCGCAACCGCCGAGGATATACGTTTCGCGCTGGCGAATCCCATGCAGCACATGCCGCAGGGGGTTGCTGGACAATTCGGCGCAGGCGCTGCGGGAAATGCCGCGCGCACAGGGGAAAATCATGGCCGCCCTAGGCATCGGCAGACCAAAATCGGGACCTTCCCGACCGCCATAGCCATGACCGATCACCACGCCGCGCTCAATGCGCCCATCACGGGGACAGGTTAGCCAGCCGCCGATACGAACGCCGCCTAGCGAGGTAAACTCGACCTCGAACACCCGGATGTGCGGCTGAGGACTGTGGACTTCCCGCAGGGTGGGCGCCACCGTTACGGCGCGGGCGCGGGCATGAAGATCGCGCCAAAATTCAGCGAAGTCTACCGGTTCCTCCGGCGCAGTGATTCTCAACAACGCAGGCAGCGAGTAACCATAGGTCGGATCAAAGGGATAGTTGTGGCGCATGGTAAACAGATCATGAAGTTCGTTGAGCATTCCATCGGCTTGACCGGCTGCTCAAGCATAATAGTTGAGTAACCCGGCAAGATAAATGACGGTTTTGTTGATGCGCTGCTGGCGGATTCATCCCCCGAATGATCGAAATTGCCGTAAAATCTTTTCACAATCCGATGGTCTTTTCTGATTGTCCCTGACCCCCTTCCAGCTTTGTGGAGCCCATCATGCCTGACTATCGTTCCCGCACGACCACCCATGGTCGCAATATGGCCGGCGCCCGCGCTCTGTGGCGCGCGACCGGCGTCAAGGACAGTGATTTTGGCAAGCCGATCATCGCCATT
>JAGRHM010000845.1 GCA_020445005.1 Candidatus Competibacteraceae bacterium
TCTGCTCAAATGCGGCGAGCCGGGTTTGCAACTGACCTGGATGGATGCCAAGATCGATGACTGGGTGATAACGCCGCGCATCGGCAAGCCAGTGGAAATCAACGCCCTCTGGTACAATGCGCTATTGAGCGTGGCCGATTGCGCCCGGACCCTGGGGCAATCACCGGCCTTTTATAAAGACCTGGCGCATCAGACGCAACTCGGGTTTCGCCGCTTCATTCGACCCGATGACGAGGGATTGTTTGACGTGCTGGATGGCCCCGAGGGCTCTGATGCTCTGGTGCGGCCGAACCAGGTGCTGGCGGTCAGCCTACATTACAGCCCGCTCGACCGCGCCGCCCAGCGGAAAGTCGTGCGGATTTGCGGTCGCGAGTTGCTGACTTCTTATGGCTTGCGGTCGCTGTCGCCGCGCCATGCCGATTTTCGACCCCACTACGTCGGCGACATGCAAACCCGTGATAGCGGCTATCACCAGGGACCGGTGTGGGCCTGGCTGCTGGGCCATTATGCCTTGGCCGAGTATCGGGCATATGGCGACGCCGCAAAGGCGCAACGCTGGCTGGAGCCGATCCGCGATCATCTTAACGATGCCGGATTGGGTACAGTCAGTGAAATCTTCGATGGCGTCCCGCCGTATCATCCGCGCGGCGCGCCCGCACAAGCTTGGTCCGTGGCCTGTACGCTGGAAGCCTGGATGCGCCTGGAGCGGGTTAAGAGACTGTCAAAAAACTAGTCCGTCTTCCAATCAGTCTTTCCTTGTGCTAGGGGGCCATGCGTCAAGGTTCGGGTGGAAAGGGTTGGGGCAGGGCGTAGAGTTGGTCAGCCAACCCGGTGATCGTCTCGCGCATCGCCAGTTTTTCCAGCCAGCGGACCGGAATCCCCGCCCCGCCATAAAATGCGCCGGCGACTTGCCCACAAATCGCGGCGGTGGTGTCGGCGTCATCGCCCAGGTTAGCGGCCCGCAAAATCGCGTCCTCGAAGCTCTCGGTCGTGGCAAACGTCCACAAGGCGGCTTCCAGGCTCTCCACCACGTAGCCCGAGCCGCGAATGGTGTTTTCCGATTTGTCGCGGTATTTACCATGAGCAATGGCGGCGATTTGCTGACGACCGTCGAAGGTGTCTGCATCGCCAAGCAGCACGGCCTCTTTGGACTGACCACCGAGCGCCCGCACCAGGATACGGGCGAACAGTCGGCAGGCGTCCAGGCATTCAGCAGCGCCATGTGTAGTGCGCGAACTTTCGGCAGCGTAGCGTTCAGCAGCATCGATATCGGCGGCAAAAAACATCGGAATCGGCGCGAGGCGCATCAGGCAGCCATTGCCGGCGCTGTGGGGATCATCGGAGCCGGCCAACGGATTGCCTTCCTGCTCATAGCGGCGCAAGGCGGTGACCGTGGCGTTGCCAATATCGAAGCACGCGCCGGTGCTGCTCAGGTAACCCTCGCGCCACCAATGCACATAGCGCTGCATCTGGTCATCGGGGTCAAAGCCGCGCCGTTCAATCAGACTGGTGGCCAAACACAACGCCATCGAGGTATCGTCCGTCCATTGACCCGGTTGCAGGCCAAAAGGCCCGCCGCCGATCATGTCGGTTATTGGCGTAAAGCTGCCGCGTGGCTTGAACTCCAGCGTCGTGCCGACCGCATCGCCGACCGCTAGGCCGAGCAGGCATCCCCGAAAGCGGTTTAGAGTATCAATCATTTTTTCTTTGGACATGAAAAGACATAAAAAAACCCGCACTTGGCGGGTTTTCGGGCTACATCTGGTGTCTTTGTATGTTCGATTGGTGGAGCGGAAGGGGATCGAACCCTCGACCTTCGCATTGCGAACGCGACGCTCTCCCA
>JAGRHM010000846.1 GCA_020445005.1 Candidatus Competibacteraceae bacterium
TCAATCTGGGCATGGCGCCGCTGTCGGGCTTGCAAAATCGCAGCCTTGCGCCATTGTGGAACCGCTTCGGCGCATTGGTTTTCGGGCATGGCGAGACGTTTTACAATTTCCGCGGGCTGCGTCAATACAAGGAAAAATTCGATCCCCAGTGGGAAGCCCGTTATTTGGCGATACCGGGCGGCATGGTCGTACTGCCGCGCGTGCTGGCTGATCTGACGACATTGATCGGCGGCGGTTTCAAGACGAAGCTTGGTCAATCACTTCGATCCACCCATTCCCAAATTTCCAACTCCTAACTTCTAGCCTCTAACTTCTCCATGCATTCTCTGACGCGAGCGTTGTATCTAACTGTTGTCCTGCTGGCGATGCCCTCTGCTCAGGCTGATATGGCCGAGGAAACACTGGACCACCCCATCTTTGGCCGCCTGACGGTTTACCACGCGACCGATGAACCCAAGGGCATCGTGTTGTTCACATCGGGCGCGGGCGGCTGGAACGCTGATCTGACCGCTGTGGCGCGGAACATCGCCGATTTGGATTATGTCGTCGCCGGCATCGATCTCGGCCGCTATCTGGCCCGCCTCGATCAGACGGAAACGTCTTGCGTCGATGTCTCCACGGATCTCGAACGGTTAAATCAGTGGATGGAAGAACGCTACCCGCTGGCAACCCGGTTGCCGTCGATTCTGCTGGGTTATGGCGCTGGCGCAACGTTGAGCTATGCGGCGCTGGCGCAGGCTCCAGCGGACCGTTTCCATGCTGGCATCGGCATCGATTTTTGCCCGGAGCTGCCGTTGCGCAAGCCCTTATGTCCGGGCGCTGGCAAGCTGGAGAGCGTGGCCTTGCCAGATTCCCGGGGATCGCTGCTGAAATCGATCATCCGGTTACCTACCACCTGGTTTGTGTTCCAGCATCAGCCTGCCTGCGATGCGGCGGGCGCTAAGCAATTTGTCCAGTCTATCCAGTTGGTCCGGCTGACCGAGATACCAGGTCAGGCAGGCATCGCAGACTGGTTGCCACAGGTCGCCGCGCTCCTGCAATGGCTGGATCCCGGTATGGTGAAACAGGTGCAGCCGGATGCCGGGGTCAGCGGCGTACCGCTGATTGAAACGCCCGTAACTGGCGGTCCCGATCGCTCGCAACTGGCGGTCATGCTGTCCGGTGACGGCGGCTGGGCGCAACTCGACCGCGCCGTGACCGCGGAGTTGGCTAAAAACGGCTTGCCTACGGTTGGTTGGGATTCGTTAAGTTATTTCTGGAAAGCCCGTCAACCGGATGAGGTTGCACTGGATCTGGAGCGAGTGCTGCGACATTATCTGGCCGCCTGGAAAAAGAAGCGCATCGTGTTAATCGGCTTTTCATTCGGGGCGGATGTGCTGCCAGCACTCATGAATCGCTTGTCCCCGGATTTGCGCGACCGGATTGATCTGCTAGCGCTTCTCAGTCCATCCGATTATGCATCATTCGAGTTTCATATTAACGACTGGATTCGCGACGCTCCCGGCAAGGGTGATCAGCCGATGCGTCCAGATCTGGAGAAACTTTCTGGAATCAAGATGCTATGTGTTTACGGGGTGGAAGATGAGGAAAGTATTTGTCCGACTCTTGCCAAGCTGAATATCATCATTCAAAAGATGCCGGGCAATCACCACTTTGACGAGGATTATCAGGGCGTGGCCCGGCGGATTCTCGATCAATTGCCTGCGCTGCCTCAAGCATCGCGTAAAGAATGATGTCGGTAAAGCGCGATGTTTAAGATCGTATTCTTTCAAATTTCGGCTATTGGAAGAGTTTTTCTGTTCCGCCACTTGCTATGCAACCACGCCCAGACAATATAAGCGACGATAATAGACAGGCCACCCCATACTACCATTGGCGCCAGGTTGGAAAAAGCCACGTTGACCAGCCCACCGGTCAGAATGAAAGCAGCGACCACGCACAGCCGCCAATCGCGATTAAGACCAGCTAGATAGGTGCTTGTCGCCAGGATAAAGGCAACGAGAAAACTTAATTGCCGCAGATCGAACAGATCAATCCAGCCGTTGGTGGGCGAGGATACCGCATAGACCAAATATGTCAGGCCCAATACCCCACCCCAGTACAGAATCTCATGCAAGACCAGTAATGCTCGGGCTTTAAAGGTCTTCTCAGTTTTGTTCCAGCGGGTAAAAATGCAAATCACGCCGAAACCTGGGATGAGCCAATGCCAGTACCAACGACTCCCTGCCAAACTGGATGTGCTGTAGATAATACCGACCCAGGACAGTAGGATCATCAGATAGAAACCAATATCCTTAGGGCGAAGCAGCCGTTGCCACAGGCTGTGGTGTTTGGGTTCGACTAGCGTCAATTCCAAAGTCGATTCGAATTCGGACATAACTATCTCCTTAATTTAAGTTTGATTTTAAACACACTCGATCAGTCAAGCCAACCGCGCTCGTGTAGCAGATGTTTGATCTGGGCGTACAACACCGGTGCTCCGATCAATCCGCCCAGGCCAAACATCGCCTGAAGCACCAGCATCGCAGTCAGTAACTCCCACGCATGGGCGCGGATGCGGTGACCCACGATGTGGGCGTTCAGGAAATACTCC
>JAGRHM010000847.1:0-891 GCA_020445005.1 Candidatus Competibacteraceae bacterium
CCAAATAATGCCGCACTCGCGCCAGCGCTTGCGGCAGACTGGCCGACAGCAGCAATTTGCCGGGAATGTCGTGCAACCCGGCGCGACGCATCAGCAGCGCCGGTTGGCCATGCACGCCCGCCACCGCCACCAGTGATGACACTGCCCGGACGTTTTTAAATATCTCGATTTGAGTGTCCAAATAATCGAGGTCAGTACACCTGGTCGGACCACCGCATCGCATGGGTGATTTGTCCCGGAATCAGTGGACAATTTGGCCCGAAATACTCACAGTTTGATTTTTATCCGTATAGTCTCATTCCGTGACCGCCATGAAGTCAGAGCAACTGATCGAGCATTTAGTCCCCGACCGCGAAATGGCTGCGCCCAGCTATCTACAAGTAGCGGATAAGCTCACCCAACTCATCGAATCGGGAGAGATCCCCCCTGGCCAAAGCCTGCCATCTGAACGGGTATTAGCCGAAAAACTACAGCTCAGTCGCACCACGGTACGCAGGGCCTACGACGAATTGCGGGCCAAGGATTATTTATCCACCCATGGCCGCGCGGGCGTAGCTGTCAAAACGCCGCCGCGCTTGTCCCCGCGCCTGGGACGCCTCAAGGGGTTTACCGAGGAAATGCGGGAACTGGGCATGAAGCCCTCTACCCGCCTGATGGAACGAGACATCGTGACGGATCGCACCCTATCTTCGCTGTTTGAGCGCCCGACCACCGCGCAATTTCTACGTCTGGTGCGGGTACGACTGGGCGATGGCACGCCGCTGTCGCGGGAAGTGGCCTGGTATGATCTAAGCGCCGCACCAGCGCTGACCGAATGGAATGTCGTGGGTTCGATCTACCAGTATCTCTATGAATATTGTGGTATTGCCCTGACCTGTGGCGAACAAACGA
>JAGRHM010000847.1:897-1973 GCA_020445005.1 Candidatus Competibacteraceae bacterium
AAACGATTGAGGCCGTCATGAGTTCTCCCACGGAAATGGCGGTGTTCGAATTCGCCGAACCCGGCCCGTGCCTGCTCCTGAAGCGTAAAACGTATAGCGCTTCCCGGCAAATGATCGAATATGTCGAAGGCACTTTTCGCGGAGATGCCTATGCTTACCGCCTCACGCTCAACCTGGAACAGCCGCCGCTGCCATAAAAGCCTCCACTGTGGCGCATCGAGGCAGGCCGTCCAGGATGCCTTCACGGGCGGCGATGAGCGCGCCGCAGGCATTGCCGATGCGCAAGGCGTCGGTCAGAGGTAAACCATGTAGCAATGACCCTACTAATCCAGAACCAAAAGCATCGCCGGCGCCGGTGGCGTCGATCTGCTGGATGGGATAGGCGGGGTGGCTCACCACTTGTCCCTCCTCGTCGAGGGCGATGCAGCCCGCTTTGGCCAGAGTGACGACCAGCAACCGGCCCTGCCAGCTTATTTGTCGGGCCAGGGCAGGCAGTTGCTCCGACCAATCCTGCAGAGTCAGCTTCTCCAGATCCGGTTGATCGAACATCAGCGCTGCTTCGCTGGCGTTGACCACCAGCACATTGGTTAGCGTCAGTAACTCGTTATCGATTTGACGCCATGGAGAGGGATTCAGGTAGGTGTGTTTGCCGAGCCGACGGGCTTGGCGAAAAGCGTGCAGGATGACCGGATCGGGAATTTCAAACTGCGCCACCACCCAATCCGCATGGATGAAGACATCGCGCGCCTGATCGATATGTTCGGCGGTTAACAGAGCGTTCGCACCCAGGTGGATCGCCAGGAAGTTCCGACCGTCCGGGGCGATGAAGCCGACGCCGTAACCGGAACTCAATCCCAAATTTAAAACCCACGTTGTATCTATGCCTTCCTCGGCGAGTCGGCGTGTGACAGCCGCGCCTACTTCGTCGGCTCCCACCGCCATCAGCAGGTCTACGGTAACGCCCAGCCGATGTAGTCCCACGGCCAGGTTTAACCCTTTGCCACCGTGTTCCTGGAAGATGCGCGTGGCCGCCAAGGATTCGCCGGCCAGAGGCAGGCGATCCACGTATAAAAAGT
>JAGRHM010000848.1 GCA_020445005.1 Candidatus Competibacteraceae bacterium
GCTGATTTTCTGTCCCGATCGCGCGGCGGTTGACCTGTTTGTCATCTTTTCAGTGCCCGGCAGGCCACGCGCGTCGTAAACACCAGCTACGCCGGCGATCCCAAAGTGATTCTCCGCAAGCGAGCGTTTGTTGACTTCGAACGTTACGCCAGGGAACGCGGTATCGAAACGTTCCTCTCGGTCATGAGGCATTGATATGGGTCCCGGTGCGTTTGCGCTGGCTTATATCGCCGGCTCCCCGGTCGCGATCCCCGAAGGCGCGGGTAACGAGGTCGCCGACAACACGGAGCCCATCAGTCAAACCACTTTATCCTCGCTGGACTGGATCATTTGAGTCAGGATCGCGGTCACCACAATGGATTAATCCGGGCGATTGTAGCCGTGGGCCAGGCCGGGCGTCCGTCCAGCGCCGAACCAACCGGCAATGGCTCATGGAACCACTGCAGCAAACGCCCCTCTTCGCTGAACACCGGGGTTGGGTCCGGCAGATCCGCAACCGTTTCGGGACATGCAAACCGCGTTTCGCGCCGGGCGGACTGCTCCCGCACCACGACCCGGCAGGTTATGGCCAGACCGGAGGAGTCGCGGGTTTCCTCGATGTAGGCCAAGTACCGACCGTCGGCGCTGAGACCGGGATGATGGTGGTCCAGCCGCTGTCCCCATTCATCCCGGACGGCGCTTAAAGCGTAAGCAGGAACTAGCCCGCGAACGTGACTGTAGATTTGGCGGAATCCATCCGGAGCATTGGGGTCGGGGCGATCATACAGGATGTATTCGCCCGAACCGTCGAGGGTCGGATGCGCGGCAGTGGTGGTAATGGGCCGCCCCCATTCGTCATGGCTCACCCGTTCGGTGACCTGGCGAACCCGATCGCGCAGGAAGATGTCGGCCACGCCATTGGTATCGTCGACGACCAGATTATCCGCTTCTGAGACGAACGCCACGATGTTGCCCGCGCCATCAATACGCGGGCTGTGGCTGGGACCATTGGCCGGTTCACCCCGGATGCCGAGGCTCAGTCGTTCTATGCGCTGGAAAACGGAGCGATGCAGGAAGATGTCGGCCACGCCATTGGCGTCGTTGTCCACCAGGTTATCCGCTTCCGACACAAACGCCACGATGTCACCCAGACCGTCCATGCGCGGGCTATGGCTGGGACCGTTGCCTTGCTGACCCTGGTTGTTAACGCTCAGGCGGCGCAGGATGCGGATCGAAACTTCATACATGAACACATCCGCCACCCCATTCGTATCCTCGGGAACCAACCTGTCCGAATCGCTGGCAAAAACGATGCGCGCGCCATCCGCGCTGACCGAAATGTCGGTGATGCGCGCCTGCTGATCAGCCAGTAACTGCTGCAGTTCGGCAGGCAGATCATCAACACTCATGCGTCGGGCGGTCAGGGCCGGGCCGGGAATACCGCGACCGATTCCGGATGCGGGTAAGTCTGTCGGTTCGGTCGCCAGTGCCGGCGCGGCGGTAGCAGTCGCTGGTTGCGAACCGGCCGCCGCCGAACAAGTGACCGCCTCGGCGCGCGCCTGGAAACGCGCGCCGCGCGCGATCCGGAAGCCAGGCTGGAATCGATGTCGCGGCGCGCGGAAGGTGACGTTGGCCCCGGTCTGCAATTGCACGGCCCCCTGGGTGGTGATGCTGTGCTGCGAGGCGCGTTCGTACACGCCAGCGCCGAAGGTGGTGTTGGCGATCGTCAGCGCGCTGGACTGGCAATCGCTGTCAACACTGTCGCAGGCATCGCCAACGCCATCGCCATCGGTGTCGGTTTGCGTCGGATTGGCCACTTGCGGGCAGTTGTCGCTGTCGTCGGGAACGCCGTCGTTATCGGTGTCAGTCAAGGGCAAACCTTCAACAGTGATCTGGACGGTTTGCGAAGTTTCCAGAGCGCCGTCCGAGGCCTTAAACGTAATGTCGTGAACCCCTTCCTGGCCGGCCGCCGGGGTCCAGTCAAATACTGAAGTGCTGAGCAGCGGGTGATTGGTTTCGTCCGTGAAGTCGGCGCCGGTGGGCAAGGGCGCGGCGGACAGCGTCGGCAACGCGCCGTTAGGATCGCTGGCTTCCACCAGGAACGCCAACTGCTGGCCGACCTTCGTGGAACGGTCGGGAATATATTGCATGACCGGCGCTTTGGGACCGGAGACTACATTAGACCTGCTCCGAAATATGT
>JAGRHM010000849.1 GCA_020445005.1 Candidatus Competibacteraceae bacterium
CCCCGGCGATACCGCAGACCTCGGAGCGGCGGAAACGATGCCGGTGAACGAGGTCGTGATCTGGGTCAGTCCACAACAGGCGTACATGGAAGTCGCGGAAGCCTAAAGCATGGGGCGCGCAACCATCCTTTCCGGCGGCACGGACGGTTTTTATACGATCCGTCCCGAATACAACAATGCGCCGCTGGACAAACTGATTGCCGACCTGACGGCAGCTAAGGATGCGGCATTGCCTGTGCTGGGTCGCACTACATTAACGCTGAGCCTCCTCGAAGATGAAACGGAAGTGGCGCGGCGGGCGATGAATAATGTGATCAACCAGTGGCAGCAAGACCTGCTCAACGCCGGAAATCCGCCGCCACTGGAACCCCCCGCTGAAGACGACCCGGAAACCGGGATGCCGTGGGACCCAGCCGATAAAGCGCAGGAAGGGCCGCTTTTCGATGCGATCAATGCGGCCCGCACCGGTGCCGGAAAATCCGCATTGACCCGCGATGATGATCTGGATTTTGCGGCGCGGCGACAGGTCTACGACATGTCCGGGCACAAGTTGATGGGGCATGTGGGCAGCGACAAGAGCGTCCCGAGTAGCCGCGTCGCGGCGACCGGTTATCAAGCTGATTTTGCTGTGGAGCTGCTCTCATGCGGCGCGTTGACTGCGCCCAGTGCGGTCAATTCATGGGCTATCAATAGCAGCTACCCCATCTTTTCGGATGTGGCGACGCAAGTGGGCGTCGCCTACACCTACAGCACCCATCATCCCGCTACGCATATTTGGGTCGTCGTGCTCGCTCATCCAAACCCCGATCCGGATCCATTGCCGCCCACCATCACCTATCCCGACGATCCAGCGCAAAAAACGGCGCGTGAGCAAGAGGCGGGACTCGAAAAGATCGAGCCGCCAAAAACTGACGTGACGACCCCCGAGAAACTCGGGGAAGTCGTGCGGAAATTCGGCGTCGCGGCTGCGAAAGAGGCGGCGGCGCGACGGGAATTGGCGCGGCTGCTGGCTGAGTATGACGCGAACGTCCGCAAGCTGAATGAGCTGGAGGCGCTGAAAACCGCGCATGATGCCGTGTCAATCGAAGCCTGGTGCGCTGATCTTTCCGAAGAGATTGCGGTGGCGACCATGGTGGAAACCTTCGAGCCGCCCGGTTATCGCGACGGCGATGCAATCCACATCGCGCCATACCAATCCGATCCCCAGTCATGGGATTCCACGAAAGTGGGACAGCTTCGGTACGCCGCGACGCTGAATGCAGCCCAAGTTTTTGTGAATCTGGCCATGGAAGCCGGCCATCTGAAATGGAGGCCGCTTTGGCGCTACGGGATCATCACGGAAATTCAAAGTGGGGCGGATGCCTGCAATCTGACCCTGGAAGCGGCCACTTCGCGCGGTCCAGCCGGCGCTCTCTCGCTGAATGAAACAGCGAATCTGACGGCAGTTCCCGTCGTTTACATGAACTGCAACAGCGCCGCGTTTGAAGTGGGCGACCGCGTGATCGTGCTGTACGAAGGCCAGGACCGCACGCAGCCCAAGGTCATCGGCTTTGCGGATCACCCGCGCGATTGCGGAGGGTGGATCGAGAGCTTTGATGCAGCAGTTTACGACTTAGGTGCGAACGATCCGACCGCATGGGCCAGTTTGATCGTGCCATCTGGCGACGGTTGGCCTATTTCGAATACCGTGCCGTATCTCGGCGCGACGGGGATACGGTTCCAAGAATGGCTGACGGACTATGCGGATTATCTAACCGCCGCGCTGGTTCGTAGCTATTGGGGCGGCGGTGAGTATTACTCGAATACCGTGGATTCCGTCACGACTACTGGCAACCTCTCGGTCTACATGACCGGCAATCATCACAAGATGATCGTGATCGATTGGGGTGAAAACGATTCGAGTAGTGGATATGCCGGCGACGGCGATTTCTCGATCAGTACCCAACAAACGACAGTCCCGCGACGGGCGAGTTCTGCGGTTATTTTCCCGGATGATTGCCAAGATTTTTTGGTCAACGGCGAAGCGTCCTTTGACTTCGAAATTTGGCTGGATTGGGACACGCTCGAAGTCCAGTTTACCGTTGACTCCGATCCTGAGCCGATTGATGGCGGTTATCATCAATGCTGGCTACAGCTTTTTTTCTGGGCTGGATTCTCGATTTACGATGTGGTTG
>JAGRHM010000850.1 GCA_020445005.1 Candidatus Competibacteraceae bacterium
ACCCTTGCCACTGACCGCGCTCTGGATCGCGTCCAGGGCGGTGGACTTGCCGCTGCCGTTGCGACCGCGCAAGACGACAACGCCGCCGCCTTTCGGGACTGGAATTGAGACGCTTTCAATCGCGCCGATGTTTTTTATCATTATGTTGTTCATTCAATCGGCTCCAAGGCTTCGTGGTCTATGGTTGCAGGTTCGCCGATGCCGGGTTCAATATCGTCGGGGCCGAATGCGGGAGCGGTCGTCTCGGTTTTTTTCGCCGACTCAATGCGAAGTCGGGCTTCAGAAAAAAGATCACGAATATCTGCAAACTGCATGTGATCGGGCGTTACAGCGAGATGTTTCCAATAGTCCGTTAGTTGCTTTCCAGTGTTGTGGCTTTTCAGCGTCGCCTTAATCACATCCAGCGAGTGCTTAGCGCCACTCCCTAGCCATTCACGTAACTCAACGCCGCACTGGCGGCTGATGACTTCATGGCGTCCATCCCATAGCCGAGTACGATCCTTGCTTGCGGTAGCGATGTGCTTTTCAACGCTCACATCCAACACCAGAGTAAATTCATACTCCATGCCGTCGCGCTGTATCGGGGCCAAACCGATCTTTACGGGCGTCTTTTTGCCCTTCTCGTCCTCCTGCATTTCATACGCCGTTTTACTGCGTATCGTCGAAATAACATGACACGGCGCAGCAAGGATGGCATCAACCAGAGCGTTGTGTTCCGGCGTGACATCCCGCCATGCCATGTAACTGTTTCCTCCGTATTTTTTTAATGCAACAGCGTCATCATGCATGCCGAGAACGCCACCATCACCCGCCCAGGCGTGGCTCAGACTATCAATAATAAGCACATCATATTCGCGGGCCGCCGCCGAAATAAGCTCCCGATACCGCTTCGGGTGATAGGGTGGCGACAGTTCCGCGACATCAAAATCAGCAATATCGCTGTACAGACTGGCGCTCCCGCGCTCAGTATCAATGACCGCGATTTTCCCGGATTCGCCGGCTAAGCCCCGCGCCAGCAACAGTGCGCTGTAGGTTTTCCCACTCCCCGCCGTTCCGCAAATCGCGGCGCGCAACTTTGCGGCTTTTCGTTCCGCTTTCTTGAACATCATTTCTCCTCCCGCCATCCCTGGCGGCGCTGTTCTGGGTTACAGGGGCTGGCAATCCGGCGCGTGATCGCGGGTATCGAAGCCCCACGTTGCCGGTGCGACGCGAGCGTTCAGCCCGCGCACTTGCATGATCAGGTCGGCGATGACCCGGTTTTGCCCGTCCAATTGCCGCTGCATCAGCCGGATGCGAGCGCGGTCTATCGACTCGGCCTTGCGCCGGCGATCATGGATGCGTACAATTTTTGTCTGACTCAATTCGGTTTCCTCGTATTGTGAAACGCTCGCCCACATCTGCCGGGCCGCGTCGTCAGCCAGGCTGTCAGGGTCACATCGCGATGTGCGTCGCCAGGCGCTCCTCCTGATAGCTCCGCTCTTCCTCTTCATCAAGTCGCGTCATTTCGCGCATGCCCGCGATCCAGGGCGCGTTCATGGCCATCTCCAGCGGTATGGAAGTAACAGCCCATCGATTCGCGAGCTAAAAGCGACTTCCCATCCCAAATCCGCATTAAACATGCAGATTTGATGTATTTTTAATAAGCCCCATTCATGCTCAATCATCTCACTTACTCCCCAGCCAAACGCCGGTCATCACTAGCCCGCACAGGACCAGGCCGCTCAGCGCCGCGTTGACAATCTCACGGCGGCGATCCGGCATTTCGCCGGATTCCATGAGGTGGGATGGTCGAAACCGAGTGGCCATCGGTTTGGCCTGGGCAGGTTCAACGCGCGTGGCCATCGGATGTGAGGCGGTACGCGGGCCGGGGGGGGCGGTGATGGCCCGGATGAC
>JAGRHM010000851.1:0-149 GCA_020445005.1 Candidatus Competibacteraceae bacterium
GGAAGCGCGGTTTTCGACAGTTTTTTGGCCTCCTATAGCCTATTTTTTTTGAAATGGACATTAAGCCAATAACTAATAAGTCATCAAAAACAGCAAATAAGATGGAACTTGCTGAATTATTTGGTGTTTCATTACCTACTGTTGAATCA
>JAGRHM010000851.1:172-8770 GCA_020445005.1 Candidatus Competibacteraceae bacterium
AAGACGCGGATGCCCATGCGAGCAGAAGGGTAGCCGTGGAATTTCTTGGGTATTTGACATTATCAAAGTTGCGGAGTGGCGCACGGAATACCGGCTTGGCGGCAACAAGACTTCAGAAGAAATAAGCCCAGAAGACATGTCACCGAAGGAACGGCGTGACTGGTATGAGGGCGAAAAAGTCCGGGTCGAATTGGAAATAAGCAAAGGAAATCTGATCACGCTTGATCAATATCGAGAAGAGCTTGCTCGCATTCTGAAGCAACTCGCGAACACGCTTGAAACCCTGCCGGATACGTTGGAACGAAAATGCGCATTGCCTCCCTCGTCGATTTCGGCAATGCAAGCCGAACTCGATAAAGAGCGCATGGCGCTGGTTGCTAGACTAGAGGTCAGCAATGAATGCGCTGCATAGCCTATCCAACGACCTAGTTGGCATCCTTCGTCCCCCGCGCCGGGTCCGGGTTTCCGAAGCCGCCGCCGCGCATCTTGCTGTGTCCGAGTCAGCAATGTGGGACGCGACGATTGCGCCCTATATGATTCGTCCGATGGACGAAACCGCCAGCCGCGCGCACAATATGGTGTGTTTCGTCGGTCCAGCGCGAACCGGGAAAACCCTGGCGCTGATATTGGGACGCTGGGTCTACACGGTCGAGTGCCACCCGCAGGATTTTGCGGTTGTTCATTCCAGCCAAGACCTCGCCCGCGACTTTTCGAATCGCGATTTATTCCGGCTGCACCGCAACTCGCCCGCCATGCGCGCGGCCATGACCGGCCGAAGTCGCGATAACAACACCTACGACAAAACCTATCGATCCGGCGTTATCGGCGTCATTGCGTGGCCGTCTGATGCTCAACTGGCCAGCCGCACGATTCCAGTTATGCTGCTAACAGACTATGATCGGTGGCCCCGAGAGATTGGCGGAAGGTCGCCATTGGTCCAGGCGCAAAAACGCACGGAAACGGCCGGAAGCCTAGCGATGACGGTAGTTGAATCATCGCCGGGTACAGAGATTTCTATGGAATGGAATCCTGAACCTGTTCGCTATGAACTTGGCAAGCCGTTATCCCACACGTTCCCGCCCACCGTTTCCGGCGTTCGCGCCAATATCGCCGAAGTCTACAACGGCGGCACGATGGAATGGTGGTACGTACCATGTCAATCATGCGGAGAATATTATCCGCAAGACCCGAACATCAAGCGTTTTTCATGGGGCGCTAATGACGATCCGATCATTGCCGCGCAAAATTCTGGAACGGTATGTTGCTGGTGTGGAGCAATTCATCCAGAATCAACAAAGTCAATTGAGAACGCGAATGGGAAATGGTTGGCTGAAGGGGAAACAATCGACTGTTACGGGAACATAACGGGAAACTCTCGAAAAGGAAAAACCTATCCAAGTTTCTCATTGGGCGGTGGTGCGGCGGCTTATCAATCTCGTATCAGCATTGTCCAGAAATATCTGCAAGCGCTCAAATCCGCAAAAGACACGGGCGACGAATCTACGCTTAAAGGCGTTATCAACGATGATGTTGGATCGCCCTACGCTTCTATCAATCTAGTTTCAGGCCGTCCCGCCTCAAGTCTCAAGAATCGCGCCGAGTCCAGCATCAAGAGGCGCGTTGTCCCTGCTGGCGTTTGGTTTTTAGTCACTGCGGTTGACGTACAAAAAAACCGTTTTGTCGTTCAGGTCATTGGTTATGGACCGGTCCGAAATCGCTGGATTATCGACCGCTACAATCTCAAATACAGCAAACGTGGCGATAATATCCTCGTTGATCCAGCCGCTTATGACGAAGATTGGGACCTGCTCACGTCGCTGATTTCGAAGACATACCCGCTTGATGATGACAGCGGCCGAGAAATGCAAGTCGCGTCTGTCTTATGCGATGCTTTCGGGCGTGAAGGCGTGACCGAAAAAGCCATGGCGTTTTATCGCCGCCTCACGCCGGAACAACGCGCGCGATTTCGTTTTGTGAAGGGTGAGCATAAACCAACCGCGCCCCTGATCGAACAACGATACCCAGATACGCGAGGTCGTTCTGATCGTAAAGGCGCAACTAAGGGCGATGTCCCGATTATCTTCATAAATACGAATCGCATCAAAGACCGTTTGAGCGGCGATTTAGGGCGCGACGTAGAAGGCGATGGATACTGTCATTTCCCGTCATGGCTTGGAGACTGGTTCTTTAAAGAACTCACGGCTGAAAAACGCGGCGCTGATGGCCTATGGCCCAACAAGCGCGGAAATGAAGCGTGGGATTTGCTGACGTATGAAGAAGCCGGCGCTATTATCGGGGCGCCATTCGGATACGGCCTTCGCTTGCGAGGAATCGATATGCCGAAATTTTGGGAAACGCCGCCGGATTGGGTGAAGCAATACGGCATATACACCAAGGAAGATAACGACAATAAAAAAGAAAAGGCCGTTTTCACGTTTCGCTCGATACCATCGGCCGGTGATTGATGAGCGTCATAGCGCTAGCCAGATACGCTATCAAGTCCGCAATTGATACAGGGAAAGTAGGCGAAGAACTGGTGGATGAAGCCGTCTTCCTGCTATGCAGCGAATTCGGCGGGGATCGAGTGTACTGGCCAAAATATGACCGGGCGGCGCGGAACAAGTCGATCTTCATGGATCGAGCCGCCGGATATTCGCTGGACATGATTGCTGATAGAAATGGAGTGTCTAGGCCGACAGTCGTTTCTGTGCTGAAAGGAATAGAAGAAATTTAAATTATATTTTTATTGTTTTAAAATTATAGAAATATTGAAATTATCGATCAGCTTGTAAGATATGAAATAGTGGTATATGCTTTTTATCACTCAGCATAAGTTGAGGAAGGCAATTCCGGGCCTAGATCGGAAAATAGGCATAACACAATGGCGACTCCGCTCAAAGCTGTCAACATTTCCCCTCCCAATATGGACCGAGTCATGGTCCACATCGTAGGAACATCCCCATACATGCAAGCCAAGTTCAGCAAAAAAGCTGAAATCATGGCAAAAATGCAAGAGGGGTCTGCAGCAAGAAGCAAAAAAACCCGCACTGCCCGCGATTATGATAATGATTGCAAAGGGGCAATGTATATTTCAAGTGCTGGGTGGAATGGAATCCCGGCTAGCGCATTCAGAAAAGCCATGATTTCTGCTTGTCGGCTTGTCGGATTTAAGATGACACTGGCAAAGCTCGCTGTTTTTGTCGAAGCCGATGGTCTTGACGCCGACGAAGGAACGCCGCTGATTCGCATTAATGGTGCATGGGAGCGGTCTGATATGCCGGTGCGCAACG
The DNA here is from genome assembly GCA_020445005.1 of Candidatus Competibacteraceae bacterium. Classification (GTDB taxonomy): domain Bacteria; phylum Pseudomonadota; class Gammaproteobacteria; order Competibacterales; family Competibacteraceae; genus UBA2383. Next base: position 3,463 of record JAGRHM010000851.1, read on the forward strand.
CCACCGGCGTAATCGACATTCGCTCGCGGCCCATGTGGCGAGAATGGTCTGCTGACGTTTTAATCCGTTTTGACATGGACCAGTTCACGCACTTGGATGTTGTCAATCTGATGGCCCGCGTTGGCGCTCAAGTGGGCATCGGGGAAGGAAGGCCGGACTCCAAGGATTCTGCTGGAATCGGATTTGGTCTGTTCGAAATCAGCAATCCGTAAGGCAGGCACGGCAAGGCGCGGCCCGGCATGGCCAGGCGCGGCAAGGCATGGCACGGCGAGGCACGGCGAGGCAGGCTTGGAGCGGCAAGGCGTGGCACGGTGGGGCACGGCGCGGCACGGTAGGGCATGGCATGGATTGGCATGGCAGGCCAGGCAAGGCATGGCGGGGCGCGGCAAGTCGATGATCGGCAGGAATGGCAATGTTGGAGAAATGTAAATGAGAAAGTCATGGAAAAACCATCCAGGCGCGAGTCATTCAGTAGACGCAGATGCTGCTTTCGATGAACTTGAGCGGATTCGATGCGAGAATGATGGACGATTGACGCCAAAAGCCATTGTGCAAGAATCAACGCCTAAAGAGGCGGTCTTGCACAATGAATTCGAATGGCGAAATGGCGTGGCCGGGAATCTATGGCGCGAGCATCAAGCGCGCAATATCGTCAAGCAAATCATCGTTATTGACGATAAAGACAAAAAGGAAACCCGTCCAGCATATGTGCATGTCCACATCCCGGATTCAGATGATGGGAAGCCGGCCAGATATTATCAGAGTGTGACCGTTGCGGTTACAAGACCTGATGAATGGTTGGTTGCCATGCGAGAACTCAACATGTACCTGTCCGGCGTTGAGCGGGTCATCGATCAGATGAAAAGACTGGCAGGGAATCAACAGGATGAAGGGCAGGCATTGAAAATAGCGCTGGTTTCCGAAGCGGTGCGGACCATTCGGGATGCCGTGATGCACTGATTGTTTTTCGTGGCATGGCATGGCTGGGCGAGGAGTGGCACGGCGAGGCTAGGCTGGGCATGGCAGGCGTGGCACGGTGAGGCGCGGCGAGGCAAGGCTGGGTGAGGCCCGGCCCGGCAAGGCGCGGCCCGGCATGGCTAGGCGAGGCAGGCTTGGAACGGAATGGCAACGAAGGCGGGTCGCGGTGAGGCGCGGCATCAAACAAACCCCCTTAATTGGGGGTTTTTTTTTGCTATTCAGAAAAATTTTGGCCTATTTTTTTAACAAACCATCGTGGCACCATGCCATGTATGTCTATTTATGCTGGATGGCTTGTCACCGATTTGCGCACTTGGCTTGCGAAAGCCCAAGCCGCGTCTTTGGCGCTCGCCACGGGCGATAAGGTCATTTCGCTCGCGATTGCTGACAAGCGCCTTGCATTCTCCCCTGCCGATCCATCAAAACTCCGCGCCCTGATCGAAGAGCTTCAGCGCGACATCGCCGCCGCCGAAGCGGCTGGCTCCGCAGTCGCGCTAGCCGATGGCCCGCGCCGCCCCATCCTTCCTTGGTACTGACATGGGAAAACGGCGTTCAGCACTGAAAAAATCCCGCATGATGATGGCCGGCAACGGCACGGCTTACGACGCCGCCGACCGCACCTCCCGCGCGATGTCTGGCTGGTATCCGGGGAACGGTTCTGCCGACCGAGATTTGCTGACCGACCTCCCGCTGATGTCCGGCCGATCCCGCGACCTGGCCAGAAATGAAGCGCTCACCGCCGGCGTTGCGCGTACATATCGAGACAACATCGTCGGGCACGTTCTGCGCCTATCCGCCAAGCCGGATTATCGGCTCTTGGGTCAAAACGCCGAATGGGCGGACGAATGGGGAAATCAGGTCGAAGGACATGTTAGAACGTGGATGGATACCACGGAATGCGACGCTGCCCGCACCATGACGCTGATTGGACTCACACATCAAGCGCTAACCGGGATGCTCATGAACGGCGACGCGGTAGCCTTGCCGATGTGGCTCCCGCGCCAAGATAGTGTGTGGAGTACGCGGCTTCAGTCTATTGAGTCGGATCGGCTCAAGACCCCGCCGATGCTTGAGCATCGCGAAGACATTCGGGGCGGCGTCGAAATCGATAGATACGGTGCGCCGATCGCCTACCACATTCGCAAGACCCATCCAGGAGATAGCAATCCAGGGATGGACGATTACTGGCGCATCCCGGCGTTTACGCCTTGGGGTCGCCGCCGCGTCATTCACCTGTACGACAAGGAGCGTCCTGGCCAGAATCGCGGGAAGCCCATTGTTGCGGCAGTGATGGGCGATTTAAGGATGGCTGGAAAATATTCGCAAGCCGAGTTAAAGGCCGCTGTTGCCAATAGTCTTGTTGCTGCTTTCCTTGAATCCGATCTGCCGCAAGATGTTGTTGCCGGGATGTTCGATTCTGGAAGCCCAGCCGATTATTGGACAGGGCTATTCGAGCGCCCAGAGAATCAACCAAGGCTTGAGGGCGGCGCGGTTCTTCCGCTTCCCATTGGGGCGAAATTGAGCGCGTTTAATCCAGGGAGACCCGCTACAGCATTCGGCGTCTTTATGGATTCCGTGGTCATGCGCATTGCCGCTGGCCTCAACATTCCGCGTGAATTGCTGCTGAAAGATTTTAGCAAGACTAACTATTCCAGCGCCCGTGCCGCTCTGTTGGAGGCGTGGCGATTCTTTAATGGTGTTCGCCGCCATATTTCAGACATGTGGCTTAATCCCATCTATGAGTTAATCTTCGAGGAAATGATCAACGATGGCCGCATCTTAGCGCCCGGCTATTACGAAAATCGCTATGCTTGGCTGAAATGCAAATGGGTATTTGCTGGGCGCGGCTGGGTCGATCCGACGAAAGAGGCGCAAGCCGCACAAATCAGAATGGATTCTTACTTGTCCACGCAAGAGCAGGAAGGCGCTGAACAAGGGATTGATTGGGAAGAAAACTTGGAGCAAGCGGCGCGGGAAATGAGGCGCAAGCAAGAACTGGGCTTGCCCATCGCCGCGTCATCGGCTCCTTTGGATACATCGCCAGCCGATCCGGCCTCGCAAGGAACGCCCGCATGATGAACTATCCACACCTTGCCGCGCGCATTTTCAACACGCCGCTGCTGATTCATCCGGCCAAGCTGGATGCGATTGTCCACGGCCTTGGCCCGCGCTTTGGAATCGATGCTGCACCGCAACCCGAAGCATATCTCACGCCAACACCAAAGCGAGAGCCGGGCGGCTATCGGGTCGTTGATGGCGTCGCCGTCATCGATGTCTTTGGCGTCCTAGCGCACCGGTCTGGATTTGATGCCAAGTCATCTTATATCCAGGGCTATGACGGACTGGCGCGGCAGTTCGCCGCCGCCCTTGCCGATCCGCAAGCCAAGGCCATATTGCTGAACATTGATTCCCCCGGCGGCGAAGTGGCCGGTGCTTTCCAGCTTGCTGACCAGATTCGCGCCGCGCGCGGCGTCAAGCCGATCCATGCTATTGCTGGCGACTTGGCGGCGAGTGCGGCCTATCTGATTGCCAGCGCTGCCGATACCTTATCAGTCACTCGTACCGGTGAAGTGGGGTCGATTGGCGTGGTCATGCGCCATGTCGATTTTTCCGGCGCATTGGCGCAAGAGGGGATTCGCGTCACCTACATACACGCCGGATCGCACAAGATTGACGGCAATCCTTACCAGCCGCTCCCGGCTAGCGTCCAGGCCGATTTACAGGTGCAAGTCGATCACTATTACGGGCTGTTTGTTGATGCCGTGGCCGCAAGCCGCAAAGGCATGACGCGCGAGTCCATCCGCGCCACGGAAGCAAGAATGTTCACCGCCGAGCAAGCGGTACAGATGGGCTTGGCTGACATTATCGTCAGCCCAGACCAGCGCATCGATCAGATTTCAAAGCAAGTCAACTTAACGATTTTTCCACGGGCCACCGCCCGCCAACTAGGAGGCCGACCCATGGCCGAGAATCAAGGGGAGGCGGACCCCATTACTACCGCCACGTTTACGCAAGCCGACCTGGACGCCGCTCGCGAAGCCGGCCGCCAAGCCGGTCTGAGTGAAGGTCGTGCCACCGAACGCAAGCGTCTGGACGCCATTCTGTCGCTCCCGCAAGCCGAAGGCCGCGAAGCCCTGGCGCGCAAACTTGCGATGACCACCGATCTATCTGCCGAAGCCGTCGCCCCGCTACTGGATGCGTCGCCGGTCGCCACTGTCGCCAAAACGGGAAATACCGATTTCGCGGCGCACATGGAACGCATCGGCAATCCCGCCGTTGGCCCGGATCAACCGCCCGCCGATCCGCAAGCCGATGCCGCTCAATTGTGGAACCGCGCGTTCAGCAAAGTTTCCGGCAGCGCCGCGCACTGAGGAATAGTCCATGACCACCTTGACTGAAAGCAACCACGCCGCCGAGTTTTTGATTTCTGAGTGCGGCCCCGGCTTTATTTCGCGAGAAGCCGTCACGCTGGCGTCTGGCCAAAACCTCGCGGCCGGCGCGGTACTTGGCAAGCTCACTAAGCGCCAAGCCGCCGCGCCGATTCCGACGATTGTCGGCACCGGCACTGGTTTGATGTCCGCGCTGAAATTTGGGCCGGCCGTCCAGGTTGGCAGTTACGTCATCACATTGCTGGCCACCAGTGCGACCGCCGCGTTCTCAGTCGTCGCTCCTGACGGGACCGTCCTGCCGAATGGCGCGGTGGGCACTGCTTATTCGAGTTGGCACTTGTCGTTCCTGATTTCGAACGGCGGCACCATGACCACGGGCGACGCCTACACAGTCGTTGTGACTGCTGCTGGGACGCCCGTGCTGGTCGGCACCGGAACGGGCGCTGTGTCTGGCGTTTCGCTGGGTAGCCTCGCGCAACTCGGCACCTACCGGGTGCAATTGCTGGCGACTAGTGCCACCGCTGAATTCGAAGTGATCGCCCCGAACGGATCGAAACTGAAGCGCGGTCAGGTCGCCACCGCCTATACCTCCGATCACGTCAATTTCACACTGGCCAATGCCGGAACAATGACCAGCGGCGACTACCTCAACATCATCGTCGCGACGCATACCGGGCAAGTCAAGGCGTGGGACCCGACGGCGGTTGACGGCACGCAAGACCCGTACGGCGTACTGTATGGCGCGGTTAACGCATCTTCCGCCGCCACCAGCGGCGCGGCGGTGGTTCGGCTCGCTGAAGTCGATACCAACCTACTGTCTTGGGCAACGACTGTGACTTCCGCGCAAAAAGCGGTCGCTATTGATTTGCTGCGCAATCGAAACATTGTTGCTCGATAAGGGGATTTAGCATGGCTACGATGGATGTATTCAATCAAGACGC
>JAGRHM010000852.1 GCA_020445005.1 Candidatus Competibacteraceae bacterium
AGCCGGGGCCGGGGTACTGCCATTTCCCGCTCGCCTATGACGCGCATTATTTTGACATGCTGACCGCTGAGCAAGTGCGCACAAAATACAGAAAGGGTCGCCCGGTGCGTGAATGGTTTTGCCCGCCGAATCGAAGAAATGAGGCGCTCGATGCGCGTGTTTATGCGCTCGCGGCGCTATTGTCCAGGCCGATCAACTGGACGCAACTGGCGAATATGCCGAGTGCGCCGGCGTCGATTCCCGCCCCGAAAGCACAACCGAAAAGCAGCTTTATTAACCGCCCTAGCGGGCAATCGTGGATTCGGCGATGAAAGCGCAATGGTATTGGTTATGCGCCTTCCTGCATGAACGCTATTGCATTCGATATTGGGAACAGGTTGCACAGAATGAGCGCTGGTTTGCGCTGTTAATAGAATTAACGGAGGGAAATCAACATGACTGAATGGCAACATCCGACTGGCAAAACACCTAAAAACGTCGTTCTAGTGTGTTTAGGCGCATCACGCAACACATTTATTGAATACGCTTGTGAACACGATACCCCGGATTGCTTATTGAAAGCCGATGAAGTCTGGACGCTCAATCGCGGCGCGCTGGCGTTCCGGCATGATCTGGCCTTTGTTCTGGATTATCTGGCGGGGGAAGCTGCGCATTATCCGGGCTATGCCAGCCTGCTTTATCGGCATGATCGCCCGATTATTACCAGCCACGCCGCCGACTGGCCCGCGCATGTCAGCGAGTATCCGTTCAAAGAAATCTGGAACTGGCTCATCACCACCGTCAAGCCGAATCATCAGGAATGGCTGATCAACTCCGTTCCGCTGATTACCCTCTATGCAACCTGGTTAGGCGTCAAGGAATTGACGATTTTTGGCGCGGACTATCAAGGGCATAGTCAGCGGGAAGACGGTCACGCTTGTCTGAGCTATTGGATCGGCGTCATGGAGTCGCAAGGTTTGCGCGTCAACGTTCCTGAAACGACGCAGCTACTCGGCGCAAATCGCCGGTTTGTTTACGGCTACCACCCCGATTGTGACCCTCGCCCGGCGGCGGTCGCCCGGCGACAACGATTTGGAGAGCATCTGTCATGCCCGCAACCCGCTTCATCCGCTACGACAATCACGAATGGCGTCTAAGCCAGCTCGCACGCCGTTATCACCTCGCGCCAGGTACGTTGTCGCGGCGCTTGGATCGGTTTGGCGAAACAGCGACCGGCATTGCGCGCGCACTAGCTACCGGGATTTTAACGCGAGAGCAATCCGGGCGACGCGGCGCATTGAAAAGCCCGTGGCGGTATGAAGCCAACCGCTAAAACAACGCCCGGCGAGCTATTTCAGTGCGTCGCGGAAACCACTTTTTACCAGCCGAAATCCGATTAAGATTCACGCTTCAAATATTTCTCTTTCCTTGAATCAACAAAAGGGCGTTTTATGGAATTATCCAAGATTGATATTGACGGCATCCCAGCGGATGAATGCGAACTCCCGACGCTCATGGAAGCGCGCAAACTGATTGACGCTGCACTACGCAATGAGGCAAAGGCGCATCTTGCTGACTTAGACCGCCAGAAAGCCGAGTTGGAAGCGTTGCTGAACGGCGCTCCCGAACCCGTTAAGCGCGCGCCAGCGGAGCCGAAATACCGTGACCCGGCCACCGGCAACACCTGGTGCGGGCGTGGTAAGCGTCCTGGGTGGATGAACGGCGGCGATATTGAGCAGTATCGGATTACGGCTTAACGCCAAGCGCCTTTGATGTCGATGAAGCCCGCCAAGTGCGGGCTTTTTCATGCCTAAAAAAAATAGGCTTACTGACTCTTGTTTTTTGACACCTATCTACTCTATACTGCATACACTTAACGCAGCGCATTTTGACGTTAAGCATCGCGCCGCATCACACCGCAGCACAACGCATCACAACGCAACGTTTTTACTTGAGGAATTTGAATGAAGATCGCCACTTGCACCTTAAAAAGCATTTCGCCGTATTCGCAGTCTCGCTATCACGAAACGCCGAAACTGAATAAGGAGTTGCATGATGACTACCGCTTGCGCACCTGGCGGGAGCATCTGCACTACGACAAAAACGGGATAGTGTACATTCCGCCGATGACCTTCAAAAACTGCCTATCGGAAGCCGCCAAGTTCCTGGGCATTCAGATTCCAGGCAAGGGCAAGTCCACCTACACCAAACATTTCGAGGCGGGTGTTTTAGTGATGGACGCGGCGCAAATCGGAATCCACAAAGACGATGTGGACCATGAAAACCTGTTCCTGCCTTCGGACGGCGTTCGGGGTTCCGGTAAGCGCGTCGTCAAAACCTACCCCGTCATTCGAGAATGGCAAGTTACGGTCCCCTTTTATGTCCAGGATGACGTGATTACTGAGGAGGTCTTTAAATACCACTTGCAGCAAGCCGGAACCTTCATCGGGATTGGCCGCTTTCGCCCGCGGAACAACGGATATTACGGACGGTTCCAGTTGACAGACTGCGAGTGGATTAGTGATTGATTAACTTTTTAGCGCCGCACCGCGCCGCCGCGCGCCGAGACGCGACGCGCCGCATCACAACGCATCACAACGCAACACAACGCAACGTTCACTAACCTTTTATTGAGGATAACCTCTTGTCTGAATTTGTCCCTTACGCGAAAAACAGCGCCGATGTGCAAGCCATCGCCGCCGTACTAGATCAGTTAGCGATAGGGGAAATGGCGACTTACGCTGGAATCAGCGCCGCCATTGCCCGCGATATTCAAGCACATCGCTATTTATTAGAACGCGCCTGCGATCAGCTTTTAAAGCAGCGCAAGGTGTTCGGTTGCATTCACAACGAAGGCATGAAGCGCCTTTCTGACGCGGAAATCGTAGAAACCAGCTTTCATGCATTTCGCCGGATTCGCCGCATAGCGCGCAAGTCAGCAAAGCGCCTGACCTCTGTTGAATGGAGCGGCCTTGCAGATTCCGATAAGCAGCGCCATAACATGCACATGAGCGTGCTCGGCGCGATTGTCCATGCCGCAACCCCGCGCA
>JAGRHM010000853.1 GCA_020445005.1 Candidatus Competibacteraceae bacterium
CGCATGATCGGCGTGGAGGTTCATTTCGGCATTTTGCAACAGCGCGGCATGGCGCTCGTTCCCCAACAGATTGAGAGCCTGCTGCAACGGAGCGGGTTCGTGGTGAGCTGGCCCGACGGCAGCCATATTCTTGCGGTGCGCGCCACAGTATGAAGAAGGTCGTTATTGAAAATACTGATGTTCAGGTATCACGGATTGCCTTTGGCACCGCCTCCTTGCACCATCTATTCGGCAAACGGCAGCGCCAACGTCTTCTGGAAACGGCCGCTTCGGTGGGCATCACCCATTTCGACACCGCTCCCTATTATGGGTTTGGCCTGGCGGAGAACGATCTCGGCGATTTCCTGCACGGTCGCCGCGCGGCTTTCACGATCACGACCAAGGTCGGTCTGTATCCGCCTAGAGGCGCCTCCCGGAACCGTTGCGCGGTATGGAGCCGCAAGGCGCTGGGTAAGTTTTACCCTGGCATGGTGAAACCGCGCATTGATTGGAGTGTTCACTGGGCCGCCACGAGCTTGAACGCTAGCCTGCGCCGGCTGAAGACCGACTATGTTGATTTTTTGTTGCTGCATGAGCCGGATATCGGCAGAGTCAATTCAGATGAATTCCTGAGCTGGCTCGAACGGGAAAAACGTCATGGCAAAATCCGGTGCTGGGGCTTGGCGGGCCTGCCTGAGTTGCTGGAACGCTGGCTTGCAGTAAACCATCCCCTGACCCAGGTTCTGCAAACCAGGGACAGCTTGGATCGCCATGAGGCTGATTTTATCTTGCGGCACGGACGGCAGCTTCAGTTGACCTACGGCTATCTATCGTCTCGGCGTGGCGCTGTCCAAACGGGGTCCGCCAATACCCTCATTCGCCAGGCACTGATTAGAAATCCGCAGGGATCGATTTTACTGGCGACGCGCTGGCCGGAGCGGCTCAACCCGCTTGCGGAGCTCGCTGAATGAGCGGTGTTGACCTCTATGATCTGCTCGCTGCGGGTGAAAGCAGTCGCCAAGCGCAGTGCGATGTGTGCGTGATTGGCGCGGGGGCAGCCGGAATCTATCTCACTCACGCCTTGGCGGCCCAGGGCCGGGATGTGATCCTGGTCGAAGCGGGTCCGGTGACCGGTACTGATGCTGCGTCAGCCGGCTTTCCTGTTCAATTCAATGCGACGCCGTATCTTGGCGCCACCGTCGGGCGTTATTTTGGTCTGGGAGGAACGACTTCCCACTGGGGCGGTTTGCTCATGCCGCACACTTACCATGATATTCGCGGGTCATCGATCGAAAGCTTCGATCCCTGGTGGCATATCGTGCAGGTGGTTCGTGACCATACAAATACAGTGCTGGGTACACTGGGCTACTGGACAGGAAGTGACTTTGTATCGTTTGCCGAGAAAAAACTCGGCATTGCTAGCCAGCGGCTGCGTTCGGCAGGATTGGCTATAGCGGCTGGGTTGTTTTTGCCGTTCCGGTACAAGAATCTAGTTTATTTATTAAGATCGAGTTCAGGTAAGAAATCCAGACCCAAGGTTTTCATTAACGCTGTGGTTAATGGCTGGCGCATCAATCCAGAGGCGTTTGCCGGCGCAACCATCCACCAAGTCAACGCGATGGCCAGTAATGGCAACCAACTCCAAATTCAGGCGCGGCGGTTTGTGATAGCAGCCGGCGCCATTGAATCTGCTCGCCTGCTGTTGGAGTTGAATGCGGCTGTTTCGCAACCCGTGATCCGCGCCGGCGCCGCCATGGGTTGTTTTCTGGCGGATCATCTCTCGGTTTCCATCGCAGACATCGTGCCATCGAGCGTGAATGATACGATTCAGTTATTCGCTCCCTGGTTTTCATGCGGCTGGATGCGCGGTTTCCGCTTCATCGAAGCCGATCCGCCCTGCGATGCGCCACGTGCTTTCATGCACTTTATCTTTGATAATGCCAATCCCGGTTTTACCTTGGCCAAGGAGTGGCTCTGCGCCATGCAGGGTCGGCGCTGGCCCCATAGTTCCTTTGCCGATATCATCGCCGGGTTGAGTGGAGTGGTTAGGTTGGGAGCGAGCCGATATGGGTGTTCACGGCTCTATATACCTGCCAGCACGCCAACGCATTTGCAACTGGACATTGAGCAGCAACCGGTTCGGGAGAACAGCATTACCTTGGGCGATAAAAATGATCGTTTTGGTCGCCGGGTGGCAAAAATCCACTGGACGATCAGTGAACAGGATACTGAGAACATCCGAAAAACCGCACGCCGCATCCTGAAACAGTGGCCAGGAGAGAGTGGCGCGTTCCCGGTATTACAACCCCGATTTGACGATCATGGTGCCTTAAAACCTCATGACGCCTACCATCCTGTCGGTACCTGCCGCATGGGGGAAGATAATGAGGCTGTCGTGGATAGCCATTTGCAGGTTTGGGGCACAGATAATTTATGGGTGGTCAGTACCGGCGTGTTACCCAGCGCGGGTACGGCTAACCCAACATTTACCCTGCTATGTCTGGCAGAACAATTGGCTAGGCATTTGAGTATGTCACGATATGACTGAATTAACTGAGGTGTTGTCAGCATCGAATCCTTGGGTTTGTGGGACTGCGCCGGTCGCTGTGGTCATGATTTCGCTCAATGAAGGCCACAACATGGAAGCGGTGCTGGTAAACCTGAAGGGTTGGGTGCAAGAAGTGTTTCTGGTGGACAGCTACAGCCAGGACGATACGGTGGACATCGCCCTCCGTCATGGAGTCCATGTCGTGCAGCGGCGCTTTCGAGGTTTCGGTGATCAGTGGAATTTCGCGTTGCGCGGGTTGCCGATTACCGCGCCATGGACGATGAAACTGGACCCGGACGAGCGCCTGACCGACGAACTCAAGGCTAACATCGCCCGAGCCATCGCGCATGGCGAGGCCGATGGCTTAGAAGTGCAACGACGCTTGTGGTTCATGAGCCGCCCTCTTCCGATCCGGCAAAAACTGGTGAGAGTTTGGCGTACCGGACGCTGCTGCTTTTCCGATGTGCTCGTTAACGAGCATCCCATTGTCCAAGGAAAAATTATCTTTGTATCGGGCGACATGGAGCATCACGATAGTCCGGACCTGCACCACTGGTTCGACAAGCAGAACCGCTATTCCAGCGCCGA
>JAGRHM010000019.1 GCA_020445005.1 Candidatus Competibacteraceae bacterium
GCTGCTTGCTGACCGAAACCGTCAGTGGATGCAGCCGGGTGCCGGAGCCGCCGGCGAGAATAATGCCTTTGTAGGTCATAGGTTGGCGTACCGCGGATAGAACAAAAAATTTGAAAGCGGATTTTATCAATTTTACAGCTCGTTTGCAGGAAACCTTAAAGCCGCCCGCCACGTTTCAGCTCTAGATATTGGTTGACCATAGCCGCTGGCAGGCGCTGGGGCGGGGTATCCAGGACGATGCTTCCCAGATGCCGCAATTCCTGCTGCACGCGCTCCCGTTGCAACAGATAATGACAGATCGTGGCGTACAACTGCGCGTGGGGCAAATCGTGAATGGGTTGCGTCAGCCACTCGTCAAGGATCGGCTCGCGCAGATTGGCGATCAACACCAGGTGACGGCGGCTTAACAGGGCGACAGCGGGACGCAGATCGTCCTGATCCTCGTCGCGCAGATTGGTCAGCAAGACAATCAGCGCTCGCTTGCGCTGCCGGGTCAGGGTCAACTGCGCGGCCTCGGCGTAATCCGGAGGTTCCAGGGTCGGTTGTAAATCGTAGATGCCGTTAATCAACGGGGTCAGCGTCCCCGGACCGGAGCGCGGAACCAGCCAGCGCTGTTCGCCGCCAAAACTTTGCACGCCTACCGCATCGCCTTGCCGGAGGGCGACATATGCAAGCAAAATCATCGCGTTCAGAGCGTGATCAAAATGGCTGAGGTCATCATCCTGGGCGCGCATCCGCCGCCCGCAGTCCAGCAGGAACAGCACGGTTTGATTGCGTTCGTCCTGATAGTCCCGGGCGATGGGTTTGCGGGTGCGAGCTGTCGCTTTCCAGTCAATCTGCCGCAGGCTGTCGCCGATACGGTATTCGCGCAATTGCAGGAAGGTCTGCCCTTCGCCGCGCCGACGCCGTTGGTGAATGCCCAACAACGTTTCCCGCTGATCCGAGGTCAAACGGATGTACTGGACAATGGCGGCGAAGTCCGGGTAAACGCGCACGGTCGCCGGTTCCCCCAAACGGTCATCCCGCCGCCACAGCCCGCGCGGCGATTCCAGCCAGGCTTGCACCGGGGCAAAAGTCCACTCGCCGCGCACCACAGGGCGCAAGCGATAAGCAAGTTCAATCCAGCCGCCCGGTTCGACGGTCAAGCGTTGCGGCAGGTCAGCGCAATCAGCAGCGGCGGTCGGGTAGTGATCGAACACGGTTAGAGTTGCGGGCTGCTTCTGGGGATTCGTGATACGCAAACGCACCGTTCGCCATGCGCCCAGCGGCAACGCTGGAGCAATCAACCGTTCAACCTGCGACGGCGGGCGAATATGCAGCGCGACGGCATCCCACGCAGCGACGGCGAGTAATAACCCGCCGACCAGCAGCCAGTAAGGCAGCCATTCCGGCCAGAACGCGGGGGCTAGGCCAAGCAGGGTCCAGCCCATCAGCCAGAGTAATAAAAGTGGGGTGGGACTCAGGAAAAAACGCATGGAATCAAAGATAATCCTGTAAAAGTAAGGTAATTAATCGGAGGCGATCGGCGTCAGAGTTCTCTGGCCATCACGATAGCGTCTTCCCGACCTTTAGCAGCCGGGTAATAACCATACCGAACGCCAATCTCACAGAAGCCCGCTGTCTGGTAGAGGCGCAGCGCCGAGGCGTTGGAGGCGCGGACTTCCAGGAAAATGGTTTGCGTTCGCACGGCGCGCGCCCGTTCCAGCAGATGATCGAGCATCCGCCGCGCTAGGCCGCGTCCCTGCAATTCCGGGCGTACGCACACGTTAAAAATATGCGCTTCGCCGGCGGCGGTTGACATCACCCCGTAGGCTTGAATGAAACTGTGCGGCACCTCCATGACACGGCAGTGATAGTCGGCCCGGATGCAGTCGCGAAAGATCGTTTCGGTCCAGCAGAAGTCATAAGCCCGTTTTTCAATCGTCAGGATTTCCCGCAGGTCAGCGTAGAGCATCTTGCGGAACTGACTGACGCCGGTTTGTTCATCTGGCGCGATGCTGGGTAATGCGCTCATAAATCGGCAAACTTTCCGGTTGGAGCAGGCGGTTCAGCCGCCAGAGTGCGACGAGCTAAACGCAGATCATCCCAGGCTTTGCGCTTCTCGCGGGGCGAGCGCAGCAGATAAGCAGGGTGATAAGTGACCACTACGGGAATGCGCGTCGGCCCAAAGCGATGCACACGACCCCGCAACTTGCCAATTTGCGTGTCGGTCTCCAGCAGGTTCTGCGCCGCGACCCGCCCCACTGCCAGAATAATGCGGGGTCGAATCAGTTCGATTTGCCGTTGCAAGAACGGGCGGCATTTCGCCGCTTCCATCGGCGTCGGTTCACGGTTGTCTGGCGGGCGGCATTTCAAAATATTCGCGATATACACCTGCTCGCGTTTCAGGCCGATCGCCAACAACATAGGATTCAGCAGCTTGCCGGCTCGTCCGACGAAAGGTTCGCCCTGCCGGTCTTCGTCGGCTCCCGGCGCTTCGCCGATAACCAGCCATTCGGCTTGACAATCACCGACGCCGAATACGACTTGCGTGCGGGTTCCGCATAATTCACAAGCCGTGCATTGGCGGGCTTCAGTGGTTAAATCTTCCCAGTCCATGCGGGCGATGCGCGCCTCGCGGCTGATAACCGGCAACGCATCCGGGATATCGTCAACATCTATGTCAAAGACCGGCTCCCAGTCGTCATCCAGCGGTGGACTCGCCCTTTCTTCCAACTCCTCTCCCACGGGACGAGGGGCGTCGGATGCCTGCGCCTTCAAGCCTTCCTCGATCGGGCGAAGAGTGTCATTTTCTGAATTCCCCTCCTTGGCTAAGGAGGGGTGGCGCGCAGCGCCGGGGTGGTTGGCTCGCGGCAGCCACAACGGAATGTCCAGGGCTTCCAGGTAGAGGCGTTTATCAGTCATTACAGCCATTACAACAATTGTGGATGTGCGCGTTCGCTCGGTTGCAAAACCTTATTCAGCACATTCACATAAGCTTTCGCCGAAGCGATCACGATGTCGGTGTCCGCGCCTTGGCCATTGAGGATGCGCCCCTGCTTGGAGACCCGCACGGTCACTTCACCCTGCGCATCGGTGCCGCTGGTGATGTTGTTCACCGAATACAGCAATAAGTCCGTGCCCGTTTGCAAAATGCTCTCGATGGCCTTGAACGCGGCGTCCACCGGCCCCCCACCTTCGGCAGTCGCCTTACGTTCCTCGCCATCCACGGACAAAGTGACCTGCGCCTTGGGCGTCTCGCCGGTTTCAGAACAAACGCGCAGATAAAGCAACCTCACCCGCTCGTTTTCCGCGGTCAGATAGGCGTCAGTGACTAGCGCCTGCAAGTCCTCGTCGTAAATCTCGTGCTTTTTGTCGGCCAGCTCCTTGAAGCGGGCGAAGGCCGCATTGAGCTGCTCTTCGGAGCTGACCGAAATGCCGAGATCCTGCAGCCGCGCGCGGAAGGCGTTGCGGCCCGAGTGCTTGCCCAGCACCAGCTTGTTGGCGCCCCAGCCCACGTCTTCGGCGCGCATGATCTCGTAGGTCTCCCGGTGCTTGAGCACGCCATCCTGGTGAATGCCGGACTCGTGGGCGAACGCGTTGGCGCCGACGAT
>JAGRHM010000854.1 GCA_020445005.1 Candidatus Competibacteraceae bacterium
AATAGCCAGCTTCGAGCCGTCGCCGCCGGAACCGGAAGCCGGTTTAGCAGCATCGCCAAGAATTACAACGGTACATATAGCGCGCAACGCCAGGAACTCATCGAGGGAAGTCAACACTATCGCCGGGTATTCGTTTATCTGCGAGAGCAGTTCTATTTGCCGGTTTGGCGGCGCTTCATTGATGCCGCGCAACTGGCCGGCGCGTTGCGGATTCCTCTGAACGTCAACCCGCTGAGCTTGTATCGCCCGGAGTTTAGGCAGCCCGCATTGCCTTGGATTGACCCCGCTAAAGAAGCGACCGCCTTTGAGAAATTCATTGCAATGGGCGTGAAATCGCGCTGGCAAATTATCCGCGACATCGGAGGCGATCCGCGCCAAGTCGATGCGCAGCTTGAAGCCGATCCGCTCGATGTGCGCCCGGTCCCTGACTCTAATTCGCCGACGCAACCGAACGCGCCGGAGGGTGAACCGGATGACGATGAACAACCGAAACAACAGGAGGCTGCTTAATGACTGTCGTGACGACAGACAGCCGTACCCGCGATTTGCGGGCGCAAACCCATTATCGAACGCTGGAAATTGACCGGGCCGTCGCCAGTCCCGATGACCGCACGGTTCCGGCGTCGCTTTCCAGTGAAATTGAAGTCTCCCGCTGGTTTGGTCGGGAAGTGCTGATTCATGATGCAGATAGTATTGTGATGGATCGGGCGCGCGACGGGCTTCCGTTGATCTGGAATCACAATTCAGACGTTCCCATTGGGCTGGTCGAGAACCTTCGCCTTGAGGACAAAAAGCTGCGCGGGGTGTTGCGGTTTTCGCGGAATCCCAAAGCAGAGGAAGTCTGGATTGATGTGCAAGATGGCATGTTGCGCAACATCAGTATCGGGTATCGCATCCTGGAATGGGTGGAGTCAACCGACTCTGATTTGGTTCGCGTGATTAAGTGGGAGCTTTGCGAGGCCAGTATTGCGCCGGTTCCGGCGGACCACACGGTTGGAATTAACCGTTCACAAGATTTACCCAAATTGCACAGCCGCGAGGCTGAGCGTGTTACGACCCAGGAGACCTCTCCAATGACTGATGAAATCACCCCGGTAGCGGCTGAGCCGTCGCCCGTCGCGGATATTGTGCAGATTCGCCGCGAGCATGAAATTGTGGCTGCACAGGCCCGCAAAGACGCGATTGCTTCCGAACGCAAACGCACGGCGGATGTGAGCGCCGTTTTTGACCTGAGCGTCATTCCGCGCATCCCCGAAATGCAGGCGTTGCGCGCCAAAGCATTGGACGAGGGATGGAGCGCGGATCAAACCCGCGAGGTTGTGCTACGCAGCCTGCAAAGCCTGAGTCAGCCTGTTGCCGATCATAGCCGCACGACGGATGACGATATGGGCATTCATCATGATGCGCCTGTGCAACAGCAAACCCGCGCCAGTACCCGCGTTGACGCGCTGGACAAGTTTAAGCAGGGCGTCTCCGAGGCGTTTGTTGTGCGCGCCGGCTTGGATTCCAGCCGGGAAGCGGTCACTAAAGCCCGCCAGGGCGGCTTTATCGGCGTCCGGCTCTCGCGGATGGCAGAACATTATCTGCAACTCGTGGGCGTTGATACGCGCGGGTTGTCGGACGATCAGATTAGCCAACGGGCGCTGGTAACGCGCGCCAGCGGAATGACGACTTCCGATTTTGCCAATCTGCTGGTCAATACCGCTAACAAAGCACTGCTGCTTGGCTGGGAGCAAGCCCCGGAAACTTGGCAGCTATGGACGCGCATCGGACAAGTCCCGGACTTTAAGCAGGCGACTCGTACCGGTTTGAGCGGATTTTCCGCGCTGGCGGTTGTCCCGGAAGACGGGGAAATCACTTACGGCAAGTTTACGGATCGAAAAGAGACGATTCAGGCCGTCAGCTACGCCAAGAAGTTCCGCCTCACTTACCAGGCCATCAAGAATGACGACCTGAACGCCTTTACCGCCATCCCGCGGGGCATGGGTCGGGCCGCGCAAGGCATTATTGGCGATGTCGTGTATGCCCTTCTTGACGGCGTGGGGCCGACGCTAAACCAAGACAGCACGGCAATGTTTGATACCGCCGGTCACAGCAACTATGTGGCTGCCGCCACTGCGCCGAATGTAACGACGCTGGATACCGCCTTCACGGCGATGGCCAAGCAAACCGACCCGAACAGCGGGAAGGCGCTGAACATTACCCCGCGCTATCTGCTGGTTCCGAAAGCCCTGGAAACCACGGGCCGTGTTCTGAATACCAGCATGTATGACCCCGCTGCCTCGCCGGGCAGCACTAGCGGGAAAAACATCATGGCCCCTAACCCGTTCCAAAATCGCCTGGAGGTCATCTCTGATGCGCGGCTGGACGGGCAAACCAACGGAACCGCCGCCTGGTATCTAGCCGCCGATCCGAATCGGTTTGATACGGTTGAGGTCGCCTTTGTAGACGGCGTCGCGGAACCCTATTTGCGAGAAGAGCAGGAATGGGACACGCGCGGGGTGGAATGGGTTGTCGGCGTTGACTTCGGCGTCGCCGCGCTCGATTACCGGGGTCTGCACAAATACAAGGGCAACACCTAAACCAGTGTCATGACGCCGTTTTGACGGCGTCGCGTCCAAACTTTTTGGAGAAAAATCATGGGTCAATCTGTATCGAGCGGCGAGAAGCTTAACTACACGACGACCGCCGCCGTCACCAATG
>JAGRHM010000855.1 GCA_020445005.1 Candidatus Competibacteraceae bacterium
CCGCAAAAAGAGAAATGGATGGATGCGCGATTACATTCGCAATGTATCCAAGGCTCGTCGCAAATAAAGAAGCGCCCTTAACCAATCCATCGTGGAGAACTAAAAATGACTCTCAATTCCAATGGCAATGAATCAGCCCAGGCAAATGTGACTGGAAAACCGGGTGCGGACGATCGTATGGGCGACATCTGCGTTCTGGATATGGGCAAACACACCCGCAAGCGGATCAAGCAATTACGGCGCGGCAAGGGCAAACTGATGTACAAAGTCGAGCAGGCGGTTGAGGACTTGCGGGAAGACGGTGTCCTGTCGTCGACAGCTCAAACGGTCATTGTCGTGGCGCGTGAAGAGGCTGGATTATCGGGCCTTTTCGATTAACCCAGGGACGGTGCGGAACTGTGACGGCTCAAGCCGTCGCACCGATGCGAGTCTAAGGAGATTTGGATGAACCAGCGTCGCGCCGTTGAGTGGATTGCCCTGCTGTTCATTGGACTGATGATCAGCGTCGCTTCTGCGGCGGCTTTCGCCGACGATGCGACGCCCGCTGCATCGTCAGCGAAACCGGTCCCGGTGCAGGTTGCAGCGGTCGAAACCACAACCATGATCGAAACCGCCAGTTTTATTGGCTCGCTGGTTCCCTGGCGCAAGGCCGAGATTGGTTCGGCCAACCTGGGAAATATCACCAAGGTTTACATCACCCAGGGACAGAAGGTTGCGCAAAACGATCCGCTGTTCCTGCTGGATGATCGCGTGGCCAAGGCAGACCTGGAGTCTGCGCAAGCACAACTGCAAAATGTTGAACGGAATCTCAAGCGCTCGCAGGAGCTGTGGCAAACCAAATCGATTTCACGGTCGCAACTGGACCAAGCCTCTACCGATTACATAACGGCTCAGGCTAACCTGAATTCCGCCCAGACCAAGCTTGATCTGCTGACCCTGCGCGCGCCATTCACTGGCGTGGTGGGAATCATCAAATTCGACGTAGGCGCTTTCGCGATACCGGGGCAAACGCTGGTGTCGCTGGAAGATAACTCCAAGCTGTATGTCGATTTCCAAGTCCCCCAGCGGTTGTTGCCGCAGCTACAGATTAACCAGCCGTTCACCTTCACCTCGGACGCCCTCGGCCAACAGCGAATCAAGGGCCAGATCAGCTTCATCGATCCCAGCGTCGAAGGCAAAACCCGCTCGATCACGGTTCGTGGCCTAGCCCTGAACCCCGATGGCAAATTGGCCGGCGACTTGGGCGTGCGCGTCGATTTGCAAATGGCGGTGCATAACAATGCCCTGGTGGTTCCGGCGTCAGCCTTGATTCCCACGCTGGAGGGAAATCAGGTTTATCGGGTTGTCGATCATAAGGCGCAGCGCGCACCTGTAAAAGTGGGCATGACTAGCGACGGTCGCGCTGAAATTCTCCAAGGCGTGCAAGTCGGCGATTCCATCGTCACCGTTGGCCAGTTTGCACTGGAAGACGGCATGGCGGTCACTGTAACCAGCGGGGCGCGCTGATGTTTTTGCGCGACTTCTGCATCCAGCGTCCGGTTTTCGCCATTGTTATTAACCTATTCCTGCTGGTGGGCGGGTTTTATGCGATTTTCACCTTACCGGTTCGCAACCTGCCGCAGTTCGATATACCGGTGGTTGTCGTGACCACTAACCTGCCAGGCGGCAGCGCCGAGTTGATTGAGCGTTCAGTCACGACACCCATCGAACAGGCGATTTCCCAAGTCGACGGCATCGATTACATCGCTTCGACTAGCTCGGCCAACCTGTCATCGATCCAGATGGTGTTCAAGGGTAATATCGATCCGGCCCAGGCAGCCAGCGATGTTCGCGCCAAGATCAACCAGGTCCAGCAACAACTGCCTGTTAACGCACAACCGCCGGTAGTGCAGCAGATCAGCATCGATAGTCAGCCGATCCTCTATCTGTCGTTCCGCGATCCCAATCGCAGTGCGCTGGAAATTACCGATCTGATCAATCGCCGCATTCGTCCGATGTTGTCGCTGGCCCCAGGCGTGGCCAACCTGCAAATCAGCGGCGAACGGAAATATTCCCTGCGGGTGCGCCTCGACCGGTTTCGATTGGCGAACAACAATCTGACGGTCGATGAGGTTATGCAGGCGTTGCGGGCGCAGAACGTCGATCTGCCGGGTGGGGAGATCGTCGGCGATGACCGTCGCATCAGTGTACTGGCCCGCACTCTGCTGAGCCGCCCTGCGGAATTTGCTGAACTGGTGGTACATTCCGGGGGAGATAGCGCCGCACCGAGTATTTTTGGAACCGGCTCACAGCAAGGAGCCAGTTATCCGATCCGCTTGCGCGATGTCGCCGACATTGAAGTCGCTCCCGAATCCATCGACACCGGGGTGCGCATTGATGGCGCTGAAGCGGTCGCCGTGGGCATTGTGCGCCAGAGCGACGCCAATCCAGTCGATATTTCGCG
>JAGRHM010000020.1 GCA_020445005.1 Candidatus Competibacteraceae bacterium
TACAGTTAATCAGCACCTGCGCGTTGACCTCGACTGGCGGCGCCGTACCAATCAGTACGGGAGAACCGTCCTCGCTGGCTATCGGATAACGCTCGTGGGGTACGAAACTGTCCTGGCGAAAGGTCCACAACAGATCATCCAGCGCCATGGCTTGCGGCTCGGAAGCCGTGAAAAGATAGACCGTATGACCGAGACGATAAGCCTTGTCAGCCAGGCGGCACGCCAAAAGCGCCCGACCATTTTCTTTATGGTCGGGCAAGATATAGAAATCAATGCGCGGCACGCGCGTCCTCCCGACTGACCTCAGCCGCGCGGTCCAGCAGATATTGGGTCAGCAACGGCACGGGCCGCCCGGTCGCACCCTTGGCCTTACCGGTCTTCCAGGCGGTGCCCGCAATATCCAGATGCACCCAGTGGAATTTCTTGGCGAACCGGGCCAGAAAGCAGGCGGCGATGACAGCCCCGCCATCGCGATTACCGGCAATGTTGGCCATGTCGGCAAAGTTGCTGTCCAACGCTTCCTGATAATCGTCCCATAAAGGCAACTCCCAGACCCGGTCACTGGATGTATGAGCAGCGGCTTGCAACGCATGGGTTAGCGGCGGGTGGTTGCTGAACAGGCCGTGCGGATGGCGACCTAAAGCAACGATGCAGGCGCCGGTCAGCGTCGCAATGTCGATCACCGCGGCGGGTTCATCCCGTTCGGCGTAAGTCAATGCATCGCATAGAATCAAGCGACCCTCAGCATCGGTATTGAGAATCTCCACCGTCTGGCCGGACAAGCTGGTCACAATGTCGCCGGGTCGGGTCGCCTGGCCGCTGGGCATGTTTTCCACCGCCGCGATCAAACCGGTCACATTCAGCGGTAATTGCAATTCCACGCAAGCCTGCAGCGCGCCGAATACGCTGGCGGCCCCGCACATGTCATATTTCATCTCGTCCATGGCTTCGCCAGGCTTAAGGGAAATGCCGCCGCTGTCAAAAGTGACCCCCTTGCCGACCAGCACGTAGGGCTTTTGTGTCGGCGGTCCCTGCCGATAATCCAGGCGAATCAGCTTGGCTGGCTGGGCGCTGCCCTGGCTCACCGCCAACAGCGCATGCATCCCCATCTGCTTCATTTCGGGTTCTTCCAGAATATGCGCCTGCAATGTCGGGAACTGCTGCGCCAGGGCTTGCGCCTGTTCCGCCAAATAAGCTGGGTGGCAGAGATTGGGCGGCATGTTGCCCAGATCCCGAGCCAGCTTGACGCCGGCGGCGATCGCCGCGCCTTCCCGAATGGCCTGTTCGCTGTCCGATTGTTCCTTGCGTCCCGAAATGTTGATATTGATTTTCCGCAAAGGTCGGCGCGGCGCTTCCTTCTTGCTCTTTAACGTGTCGAAACGATAACCGGCTTCCTCGATGGTCTCGACCATCTGGCGAATTTTCCAACGCAGGTCACGGCCCTTGACGGCGACATCGGTCAGGTAAACCGCTGCCTCGGTCGCGCCGGTCTCGTTCAGCGTGGTTGTGGTATGGGTCAGGACCTGGCGAAAGCGGCGATCGTCGACTTCACGCTCGCGGCCACAACCGACCAGCAACACCCGTTCACACACGGCTTCAGGGACATTGAACAACAACAGCGATTGGCCCGGCTTACCTTCGAGGTCGCCCCGGCGCAGCAGATTGCTCAAAACACCCCCGCAGACCGCATCGAACTGCTCGGCGGACGGCGTCAGTCGCCGGGATTCATAAACGCCAAGGACGAGGCAGGCCGTGCGTTGTTTCTCGGGATTGCCGCTTTTAACTGTGAATTCCATCCGTACATTAACCTCCGTTGGAGTTAAGGGAAGACTCGTTAATAATGCCAGGAGAACCGGCGGTCGGGCATGGGTTCAGCACGATTTTGCATAATGATCTGGAGTCTGCTCTTGGATACCCACGCCGCGACATTTGCGCATAAAAAAGCCCGGCTGTAACGCCGGGCCTGATCGGACAAGCCAGCTAACGAATCAAGCCTGAACCTTGGCGAACGCCTCGATCACTTCTAGCGGCGCCTGGATCAATTCAATCAACACGCCCTCACCGCACAATGGCGTCGCCTCGTTGCCCTTGGGATGCAGGAAGCAGACATCGTAACCCGCCGCGCCCTTGCGGATGCCGCCCGGAGTAAAGCGCATCCCTTTGCTGGTCAGCCATTCCACCGCCGCCGCCAGATTGTCGATCCACAAGCCAATGTGATTCAGTTGCGGCTCATGCACCTTGGGGGCCTTGCCCGGATCGATCGGCTGCATCAGGTCCACTTCGACCTTGAACGGGCCGGAACCGATGGCGGCAATGTCCTCGTCCACATTTTCCCGCTCGCTGCGGAAATTGCCGGTCAGGGTCAGGCCCAGGGTGTCAATCCACAGCCGGCTCAGCTTGCTCTTGTCCAAACCGCCAATGGCAATCTGCTGGATGCCCAGCACTTTAAAGGGTCTATCGGACACAAAAACCTCCTGATGGAGTGATGAGATGGATTTTCACTCTCCTCTCTCACCGGGAGAGAGGGGGTGAGGTGAGAGGTGGTTACCCCTTGAGTATGTCATTCAACCCGCCGATTGCAACCCAGGGTTGTGCGCGGTCGCCATCATCCACAGGCATTTAGGTCATCTTCGGTTATACTTTTAAATTATCGCCCAACCAACGTGTTTCGATCCCACTGGAGGATGTGCATGTCAAACCCACAAACCGCGGATCTGCCCGCTCCCACCTTCGACGAGTTCGCCCCGACTCCATACGAGGAATGGCGAAAAGTCGTCGATAAATTTCTCAAAGGTGCGCCCTTTGAGAAGCGGCTGGTGACCAAAACCTACGAAAACATCGACCTGCAACCCATGTACCGGCAGGAAGATATCGCCGGACTGCCACAAATTGACAGCCTGCCCGGTTTTGCCCCCTACGTCCGGGGTGCCAGTCCGCTGGGCTATGTCAGCGGGAGCTGGGATGTCGCGCAGGAAATCGCCTGCGGAACCCCCGCTGCTTTCAATGCGGCCTTACGCGCCGATTTGGAGCGCGGCCAGAATGCGGTGAACCTGGTGCTCGATCGTCCGACGCTGGCCGGCGTCGACGCGGATCAGGCCGATGCGGAGGACGTCGGAAAGAGCGGCCTGTCGATTTCCAGCGTCGTTGATCTTGCTCAGGCGCTGGAAGGCATTAATCTGGAGAACACTCCGATTTACATCCAGGCCAGCACCAGCGCCCTGACCTTCACGGCGCTGTTGGCGGCGCTGGTGAAAAAGCAGGGGCAGTCGCTGGCCAAGGTGCGCGGCGCGATCGGCATGGATCCGCTGGGCCAGTTGGCGCGTGATGGCCGTCTGCCCCGCGATTTGGAGGGCATTTATGACGTGATGGCGCAACTAGTGGCGTGGGCCAAGGCAAACGCGCCGCAGTTGCAAACCATTACCGTCCAGGGCAGCCCCTATCACAATGGCGGCGCCAGCACGACCCAGGAACTCGCGTTGGCCCTGGCGACCGCGGTCGACTATCTGCGCGCCATGCAGGCGCGGGGATTGAGTGTCGACGATGCTGCGCCGCGCTTTCGCTTTTCATTGTCGATTGGCGCTAATTTCTTCATGGAAATCGCCCGGCTGCGCGCCGCGCGGCTGCTGTGGGCCAAGATCGTGCAAGCCTTTGGCGGCAATGCCGAGTCGCAGAAGATGCGCATCCACGCCCGCACTTCGGCCTGGAATCAGACGCTCTATGACCCGCACGTCAATTTGTTGCGCGGCACGACCGAAGCGTTCTCGGCGGTGGTCGGCGGTTGCGACAGCCTGCACATTTCACCGTTCGATGAATTGGTGCGTATCCCGGACGATTTCTCCCGGCGCGTCGCCCGCAACACGCATACCGTGCTGCGTGAAGAAACCCACATCACGCATACCGTTGATCCTGCCGGCGGCTCCTGGTATGTGGAAACGCTGACCGACGCAGTGGCTCGCCAAACCTGGACGATCTTCCAGGAGGTCGAGAAGCAGGGCGGCGTAGCGCAAGCGCTGCAAGCCGGTTGGCCACAGGCGCAAATCGCTGACACGGCGGCGAAGCGTGTCGCCAATATCGCCAAGCGCAAGGATATTTTTGTCGGCACCAACATGTATCCGAACCTGAAAGAAAATCGGATCGAACCGGCGCCGGTGGATGCGTGGGCGGTCCAGACCGAGCGCACGACGGCGCTCAATCAGTTCCGCGCGACGACGAATACGGAACAGAAGCAGGCGGCGCTGGAAGCGCTAACTAAGGCGGGAACGAACAGCGTCGATGCCGCAATTCAGGCGGCGTTAGCCGGCGCAAGCCTCGGTGAAATCGCCCAAGCCGTGCGCACTGGCGCTAAAGCAGGCCCGACCATCAATCCCGTGCATGCCCATCGCGGCGCGCAAGCCTTTGAGGCCCTGCGGCAAGCGGCGGAAACCTATATCGCCCGCACCGGTCACCGGCCTGTGGCGTTTCTCGCTAACATGGGGCCGTTGACCCAGCACAAGGGGCGCGCCGACTTCAGCACAGCGTTTCTGGGCGTAGGCGGCTTTGAGACGGTTTATCCATCCGGTTTCCAGACGCCGGAGGAAGCGGCGGATGCAGCGCTGGCCTCGGGCGCCAAGGCGGTGGTGATCTGCTCCACCGATCCTACCTATCCTGACATCGTCCCGCCGCTGGCGCAAAAACTCAAACAGGCCAGTCCCGGCCTGACCGTGCTGCTGGCCGGCTATCCGGCGGATCATGTTGAAGCCTTCAAGGCTGCCGGCGTTGATGACTTCATTCACCTGAACGCCAACTGCCTGGCGCTGTTGACCATGTTGCAAAAGAAAATGGGGGTTGCCCAATGAGCCAAACACCGGATTTCACGTCTATGGCCTATGGCCTGGACTTCCCCAAGCCGAGCTTTGCCGAGTGGAAAGCGATGGTGGAGAAAACCACCGGCAAGACCCTGGAACAGTGGGTGTCCGCGACCATGGAGCAGATTGACGTCAACCCGCTGTACACGCGAGACGACATCAAGGATCTGAAACACCTGGGCTATGTCGCCGGGGTGCCGCCGTTCCTGCGTGGCCCCTACCCGACCATGTATGTC
>JAGRHM010000021.1 GCA_020445005.1 Candidatus Competibacteraceae bacterium
TTGATGTCGCCGACCAGATAGGTTTTCAGATCAAGATACTGAATCAGCGCGAGCGGATCGTCGGTCTCGACGCAACGCGCATGGCGACGAAACACTTCCAGGGCATCATAGCCACCGAGTTGCGCTTTGAAGGAGTCGGAGAACAACTGCTGGCGCATTTCATCGCGCAGGATCGACACGGAATGAAAATAGGCCTGCACGGAATCCTTGGCCAGCGCCTGAAAAGTCGTTTTCGCCCGAAATACGCGCGGCGCCCAATCCGCTTTGGGATAGAGCCGACCCAACAAGCCAAATACTGGCTGGCGAACGCCCAGAGGCAATAGCGAACGCAGCCGCTCTTCCATCAGATGCAATCGATAACGCCGGTAACCGCCGAAACTTTCGTCGCCGCCATCCCCGGACAGTGCCACAGTGACGTGCTGGCGGGCCAGTTGACACACCCGGTAGGTGGGAATGGCGGAACTATCCGCGTAGGGTTCGTCATACAACCAAGCCAAGGTGTCGATCAGACCGAAATCATCGCTCTCAACGGTATCGACGAAATGCCGCGTTTGATAACGATCCGCCACTTGCTGGGCGAATTGCGCCTCGTTGAATTGCGGATCGGTAAAGGCGATGGAGCAGGTATTCACCGGTTCGCTGGACAACCCGGCCATCATCGCCACGACCGCGCTGGAATCGACGCCGCCGGACAGGAACGCGCCGAGCGGCACTTCCGAAATCATGCGTAGCCGAATGGATTCCTGTAGACGGACGACCAGTTCCTCGCTCGCTTCCGCTACCGTCAACCGCTGGTTCAGGGTAAATTGCGCATCCCAGTATTCGCGCGGTTCCGGCAACGGCTGTCCACGGCGCGCCACCAGCGTATGCGCTGGCGGCAGCTTTTTCGCGCTGGTGAAAATAGTGCGGGGTTCTGCGACGTAACCCAGAGCAAAGTATTCCTCGACCGCACAGGGATCGACTTCCCGTCCCAGCCCGGGATGCGCCATTAACGACTTGAGTTCGGAACCGAAGAGCAATTGCCCATCCGGCAGCAGGGCGTAAAACAGTGGTTTCACGCCCAGCCGGTCGCGGGCCAGAAACAGCGTTTTCTGATTGCGATCCCACAGGGCAAAGGCGAACATGCCGCGAAAACGCTCAACACAGGCTTGGCCCCAGGCTTCCCAAGCGTGTACGATGACTTCGGTATCGCTGCGCGTACGGAAGACATGCCCTAGCGCTTCCAGCTCTGGAACCAGTTCCTGGAAGTTGTAAATTTCGCCATTGAAAACGACCACCACCGAGCCGTCCTCATTGAACAACGGCTGCTGGCCGGTAGAGAGGTCAATGATCGACAACCGCCGATGGCCAAGACCGACGCCGGGTTCAACGTGCAAACCGCCCTCGTCCGGTCCCCGGTGATGCTGGGACTCGTTCATCCGGTGCAGAAGATCGCGGTTGACCTCGCACCGACCGCGCGTGTCGAAAATACCGGTAATGCCGCACATGGTTTCCCCCTCTCCCTCAGCCCCCTCCGTCATGGGGAGAGGGGAATTTTTAACACTTTGTCGTAAACCTTCAGATAAGCATCCACCATCGCCTCCATGCTGAACCGTTCTTCGATACGTTGACGACCGGCTGCGCCATGCGCCCGCATCCGTCCAGGGTCATCCACATATTCCTGAATGGCCAGCGCCAGCGCCTCCGGATCACTGGCGGTAACCAATCGCCCGGTCTCTCCAGCAACCACCAGTTCGGCATTACCGCCCACCTCGGTCGCTACTACGGGCAAACCACAGGCCATCGCCTCCAGAATCGTGTTGGAAATCCCCTCGGCCTGGGAAGGCAGCACAAACAGATCGAAACTGCGCAGTAATTCCGGTACATCGTCCCGTGAACCCGGCAGCCAGGCCAAATCCCGCAGACCTGCTTCGTTGAGAAGATTTTCAATTTCAACCCGCAACGAACCCTCGCCGATGATCACGAGTCGCAACCGCTGCCGGGCGCCGGGAAGGATCTCCGTTAAGCGAATAAATGCCCGTGTCAGATTGAGTTGATCCTTGACTTTCTCCAACCGCCCAACCGTGCCGATCACCCATGTTCCCGACGGTGCAAATCCGGCGGGCAACGGCGAATGGTCCTGGCCAGGATGAAAACGCTCACGATCCACGCCATTGATAATTTGGCTGATCCGCTCAGGCGCTACATTAATCCGGGTTTCCAGATAACCGGCGATTTCACCCGACAGCGCGATGTAGTGACTGACTAATGGGCGCAACCAACGCCGCAAGCGATGATGACGCGGATGCATCAATACTGGATCGCGATCCCAGCCATGTTCGCCATGCACGCGCGCTCGTACCCCTGCCAACCACGCGGGTAACTGCATTTCCAGCGCCGCCAGATTGCGGGTATGCACAATCGCCGGGCGCAATCGCCGCAATAAGGACCAGCAGCGTCCATATAACCCCAAATCGTGTCCTTCGTGCTTATGCAGGGCGAACACCACAATATCCGGTTGCCGGATGCGGCTACAAAACTCCGGGTTGTAATCGGTCAGGCAGATGATCGTATGGCGATAACGCTCCGGCGGCATTCGATTGATCAAATTCACCAGCCCGTTTTCCAAGCCGCCATAATCGAGCCGGTGAATGATGTGTGTTATGAGAGGTGGTCGGTCATCCGTCATTGTCAATTCCCACCGCCAGCGTCCACCAAAGCCGCTGCGATACCCGGCTGCATGGCTCCCATAAATTTCCGTAAAACCGCCTCGGCCTCATCCGGTTGAATATCGTAGTCCGCCGCTACCGCCACCAGGGCCGAACCGCGCCGGGCGCCGCTCAAGCGGTCCCAGGCTTCCCATGCTTTGGCCAGATAAGGGGAAACGACCATGCGGCCACCTTCCCAATAACCGCTCCAGACCAGCCGCTTGCGCAACCCATCGGTCAGGCGCGTCGCTTGCAGCGGCCATTCGACATCGCCTGTCTCGATGCGCGCCTGGCTCGAACTACCCACATAACGCCAGTTTTTGCGATCGTACAAACGGTTCTGACTGCTGACCAGCTTGGCGTCCGGGCGCTGTTGGCGGTAATAGGCAATGTAAAGATGCACCACCTGACTATTCAGCCAATACTGGCTGCGGACTATCGCATCCGCGCCGTCAAATTGTGGCTCCCAGATTCCCGTATCCGCTTCCGGTCCCTGCCAGGGAGCTATGGCTGGGGGCGCTAAGAGCACAATCGGTGTTCCCTTCAAATGACCATGCTGCGCCCACGTCGCCCACAGGGGGCCGATCGCCGCCGCTAAAATCACCGCCAGCGTCCAGCCTGCGGCAGACATCAGGTTCCAGGTTCCAGGCTCCAGGTTTTCTGTCAGCTGACCACTAGCCTCCTGCATCCTGTCTCCTGCATCCTGCATCCTGTCTCCTTCCTTTTCCCGCCAGAACGAACCGATCCAGAACATCAGCAGCACGACCAAGCCAAAGAAAAACCAGCCATAGATGAGATGATCCACGCCCGTCGCGTATTTCATATCGCTCAGATGGGCGATCATGACGATGCCATAAGCGCGCAGGCCATTCGCGATGATTGGCATAGCCACTGACAGCGCGATGAACGCCAGCCGCCGCCAAATGCTGCGATAGGTCAGATAGGCGTAGAGAAACCCCAAAGCCACCGAAGCGATGAGATAACGCAGGCCGCTACAGGCTTCGGCAACCTCAAAATTGCCGGAAGGAATAATGATATGCAGCCCTTCCCACAGCACCGGAATCCCGGTCAGGCGCAAGCCTTCAACCGTGAACCAGGCGGTGATTTGTTGCAGGGGAGGAAGCAGCGCTTCGCCGACCGGCACGGCAAACAGAAGATAGGCCAAAGGAAAGGCGATAGCCCATACGACGTTCCATCCCAACAGCGCATAAACGGCTGCTTGAAGGATTCCCGCCACTGCAAGCTGCTGCACAACAGCGACTTGCGCTACCTCCGCCGCCAGCCAGCCGAAGCTGATCAGCAGGAGCAAAACCAGACCTGACGCCGCGCCATGCGGTTGCAACGCCGCCAGTTCTTCGCGCCGGGTCCAGATCATGTACAAAACAATGGGTGCGACCAATAGACCGTGCGCGTACGTCTCGTAATACCACCATTGCATTGCCATGGCGGCTACCGTTGACCAGTACAGACCCATGATCGCCAATAGCGTGATGATCAGCGCCGGTAACGCGATTCGCCAATTTGGGAACACCCCCGCTGATCCCATAAGCTCATGCGCCTCCGCGCTATCCCAGACTGCGCGCCAGGAACGGCCCCAACCAGCGGCTGACCGGCAAGGGCAGCCGTTTCCAGGCGTCAATGAACAGCCGGTATTTAGGATTGAGAGGATTAATGTCAGGGAGCTGTGTCGCCTTCATCAACTGAAATTCGTAGTGCAACGGTTCAGGAATGAATCCCCAGTTTTTCTTGAAGCTGTAGGAACCGGTGCCGACCTTGCTGCGCCCGTAATCGAATACGCGCACTCCGCGTTCGCAGGCCCGGCGCAGCAGATCCCAGTACATGAAATCGTTGCCCTTGAGATCGCGGGCCAGCGCCGCGCCGCCCCCGTAGTAGGGCAACACTTCATCACGGAAATAAAAGCTCATCACACTGGCCACGGTTTGTCCCTGGTGGGTCACGGTCAGCACTTCGCAATCCGGCCCGAAGACCGATTTCAAGACCTCAAAATACCGGCGGGAGAACACTGGGGTCCCGAGATTACGCACACTCTCCGAATAAGCCAGATATAGACGCTCCACGCCAGCGTCAATCTCACCTTGCAAGCCGGTCTCAATGCCCTTGCGCACCATCGCCCGTTGCTTACGAGGAATGGCTTTCAGATTAACTTCCGGGTCGGGATCGATAGTCCTGCGAAAATTGACATAGAGTTCCCGCTTGGCGGGCCAGTTGGGATGGCGAGGCTGGGCATGGCGCAATTCCAGGTGGTCAACGCCCAGCGATTGTGCAAGATCAATAGCCGCCGTTTCCAAAGCCGCGCAGGCGCTTTCACCGCCGACCGCACCGCCTAATACACAGAAAGGGGTGGAGATCAGCGCATTGCCGAACAATAAGCTGCGGATATGACCAAGCGGCAATATGCCTTGAATTACGCCATCCGCTTCAGCGTAGAGGAAGTGAGCCTTATGGCCAAACGCCTGGCGCAGCACCTCCGCCCAGCCCGCCCGATGAAAGAATGTCGCCTCCGGGCAAGCATCAACGAACGCATCCCAGCGCGCGTGGTTCGCTGCATCGAGATGATGAATCTGCAAATTGCTATGGTTCATATCTCTCTCGCAAAAACACTCGATCCATTCGATCCCAATGAAAATCGCGCAGCAACGCCCGCAGACGGCCCTCCATGCGACTCAGGTTCAGATAATGCCGCAAGCGGGTTTTGAAATTAACACCCGATTGGCGCGGCTGTTCCGGATCGATCTCCCAGGGATGGAAATAGAAAATACCGGATTGCCCATCTTGCTGATTCACTCGCCGCAAGGCCCAGCGCGATAACGGATAGGGCCAGAGCCGGAACCAACCGCCGCCGCCACAGGGCAGGGTTTTGCCAAACACCGTCACCGTGGTCACTGGGACTTCCAGCAACGCCGGCGCATTATCCGGGTGAAAGGCGAAGCGCGGCGCTTCTGGCATCCCGTATAGATCATGACGGATTGGGTAAATGCTGGAGCTGTAGCGATAACCAGTCTGTTCCAGTTCCGCCAGCGCCCACAGATTACCGGCCCCGATAGAATAGCTGGCGGCCCGATAACCCTGAACCGCTACGCCGCCCACATCCTCCAGCAACGCCTTGGCGCGGGTCACGTCCTCACGAAAAACGGCGGGCGTCTGCTGAGTTGCGCGGGTGTGGTCGTAACCATGGCTCGCCAACTCGTGACCTTCAGCGACTATGCGGCGCACCAGTTGCGGATACCGTTCCGCCACCCAACCCAGAGTGAAAAAGGTCGCTTTGACGCCCTGTTCCGCAAACAAATCCAGAATCCGGCAGGTATTGCGCTCAACCCGGCAAGGCAGCTGATCCCACTGCTCACGACGGATATACGGCTCAAACGCCGAGACCTGGAAATAGTCCTCCACATCCACGGTCATAGCGTTTACCCGCAAACGCTCCCCTCGCTCCGTGGAAGAGTTGGGGGTGAGGGGCGTCACAGCCATTTCGCTAACTTCGCAGCAATCCGTTCCGCCGCACGCCCATCCCAATACTCGGGAATCCGCCCAGCCTTGCCTCCGCTGGTCAGCACGTCCCGCGCCGCCTGGCGAATGCGCTCGGGATCGGCACCCACAATCGTATTCGTCCCTTCCGTCACGGTCACCGGCCGTTCCGTGTTTTCCCGCAGCGTCAGACACGGGATGCCTAAAGCAGTCGTCTCTTCTTGCACACCCCCGGAATCGGTCAAAGCTAGCCGCGCCCCCTGCATCAAGCCGAGCATTTCCAGATAACCCTGCGGCGGGAGACAACAAAAACGCGGACTATCCAGTCGCGCGCTCAAGCCAGCCTTGTCGATCATGGCCCGGGTGCGGGGATGAATGGGAAAAGCCAACGGCAGATCAGCGCTGATTTCACCCAAGACGTTCAGCAGGCGCTCCAGAATGATGGGATCATCGACATTGCTCGGTCGGTGCAGGGTCAAAATCCCATAACCGTTCGGATTATTCAGAAACACCGCCGGATCCGGAGCGGTCGCTAATGTCTGTTTCGGAGAAACGGCGCGTGGTAAACAAGACCGCAAGGTGTCAATCATGACATTGCCGACGAACTGCACTCGGGTCGGGGCGACGCCTTCTCGGATGAGATTGGTCAACGCTTCCCGCTCCGTGGTGAACAGCAAATCGGAAATCTGATCGGTCAGTACCCGGTTGATTTCCTCCGGCATGGCCCGGTCAAAACTGCGTAGCCCCGCTTCGACATGCACGACTTTGATCCCTTTCTTCGCTGCGACCAGCGCACAGGCAATGGTCGAGTTCACATCGCCCACCACCAGCACCGCCGCCGGTTGCTCGGCATCCACTACCGGTTCAAAACGCTTCATAATCTCAGCGGTCTGCACCGCATGGCTAGCCGAACCGACTTCCAGATCGATGTCCGGGTTCGGGATGCCTAATTGCTCAAAAAACCGCTGATTCATCTCCACATCGTAATGCTGCCCGGTATGCACCAGTCGCGCCTCCAATCCCGGGGTTTGACGCAACGCCGCCATGATCGGAGCAATCTTCATGAAGTTGGGCCGTGCGCCCACCACGCAGAGAATTTTGGCAGATGTGGCAGTCATAATAACCCGATGTTGGAAAATTAAAGGCGTTCCTCAGACGAGGACTCATTCGCCGGACGATTTTCGCCCACTTGCTGCGTCAGGCTGCCCAAACGCCGCTGAAGCTGGCGAACCACTGGTTCCAGCAGCATCAACCGCCGCTCCATGCGCTCTATTTGCGCATCTTGCCATTCCGGATGCCGCAGAAGCGTTTCCACCGTTTCCTCCAGTTCCAGCAGGCGTTGCTCCATCACATGACCGATGCGCAGCAACGGACCACTGCCGCTAGTTCGCCCCCGTGCGCCGCCTTGTTCATCCTGCGCCAGTTCATTGCCCACAGCAGTGATCGATTCATGGGAAAACTCCTGGACTTCCTCAAGAAACCCATAAAGCAGCAAGCGATCGCAAAACACATTGACCCGACGCGGGATGCCGTGCGTATATTGATGGATTGTAACGTAGGCGTCCTCGCTGAAGCGCGGCATAAGACCCTGCCAACCTACGACATGCAGACGATGTTCAATGTAGGGACGGATTTCCTCGGTGCTAAGCGGATTCAGATGACAGGAGGCGATCACGCGCTGGCGGAGCTGCTCCATGCCGGGATCTTGCAGCGTAAAGCGAAACTCCTCCTGTCCTAGCAAAAAGCTTTGCAATAACGGGCGCTCGGCGACTTGAAAGTTGGAGAGCATCCGCAACTCCTCAAGGGAACGAATCGGCAGATTCTGCGCTTCATCCACCACCAGCAGCACCCGCCGACCATGCTCGGCATGACTACGCAGGAAATCCTCGAAACGTCTGAGCAGAATTGCCTTGCTGGCGTCTTCGTAAGGCAAACTAAACGAAGCCACTACGGTGCGCAACAAATCGTCCGCCTCTAATTGCGTGGTCACCAGTTGCGCGGCAACCACCTGCCGGGAATCAAGTTCACTGAACAGGCTTTTCACCAACGTAGTTTTGCCAGTGCCAATGCCACCGGTGAAGACGATACAGG
>JAGRHM010000022.1 GCA_020445005.1 Candidatus Competibacteraceae bacterium
CTCAAATCCAACGCCCGCGCGGTCGGCGCTCTGCAACTGGGATCGCTGTGCGAACAAATGGAACAAGCGGGTAAAGCGGCAGATGGCGATCGTTGCCGGGCATTGGACAGGCGCTTGAGTGCGGCCTTGAATGAAGTCGCGCGGACTCTGCGGTCCTGACTGGAGAATCAATGAACGCCATCCTGTCGCCATCCAGCATGACCCGCCGAACGCCTTATGCCGCGCTGGCCTTGTTGGTGGCCTGGACCCTCGTGCTGGTTATTACCTTCATCAGAACGGT
The DNA here is from genome assembly GCA_020445005.1 of Candidatus Competibacteraceae bacterium. Taxonomy (GTDB): domain Bacteria; phylum Pseudomonadota; class Gammaproteobacteria; order Competibacterales; family Competibacteraceae; genus UBA2383. The sequence continues at coordinate 281 of JAGRHM010000022.1, forward strand.
CCAGACGGAAAATGCGTATATCCAGGACATGGCGCTGATACAGGCCAAGGCGCTGGTTGACCGGGACATCATGTACCGGAAATGGAATGCGGAAATGCGGGGCGTTTGGGGCGACATCGCCCGGGTCAAGCCGAATCCTTACCTTAAGAATATGCATATCGACCGCGACAAGGAGACGACAGACGGCGATCATTTGACGCTGATCAACCCGGCCTACATGACCCGAATGGTGTTCGATATCCAGAAGGAGCAACTGGGCATCGATGCAAAGATTACCAGCCGCAAGCCGATCAACCCGGCCAATGCGCCAGATGCCTGGGAAGATGCGGCTTTGCAGGCGGCGGAAGCTGGCCAGATGGAGAGCCAGGAGGTGATCGAGGGCGACCCGCCCCGATTACGTTATCTACGTGGATTGAGGGTCGAGAAGGCTTGTTTGACCTGCCATCGCCATCAGAATTACCGGATCGGCGACTTACGGGGCGGCATCAGCGTAACCGTACCGTTGAAGCTCTTCCATGCCGCCACGGAGGATTCTCTGCTGAAACAAGGCATGGGCTATATCGTCATCTGGCTGCTGGGCGCAACAGGAATTAGTTTCGGCTATCGTAACTGGCGGCATAATGCGGCCTTACGCCAAAAAGCCGATGACGAGTTACGGATCAGCCGTGCGCATTACCGCGCCATCGTTGAGTCCGCCCTGGACTGCATTATCAGTATTGATCTGTCGGGCCATATCATCGATTTCAACCCGACCGCGGAAGCCGTGTTCGGCTATCGACGAGAAGATGTCATCGGCCAAAAACTGAGCGAGGTCGTCATCCCGCCGCCCTTGCGCGCCCAGCACGAAGCGGCTTTGGCCTGCTATCGACAAGGCGGGGCTGGAAAGGTCTTGAATCAACGTTTGGAACTGATGGCGGTCAGGCGCGATGGTACTGAACTCCCAATGGAACTCAGCATCACAGAATCCCGGGACAGCACGGGCCAGCCTTTCTTCACCGGCTATCTGCGCGACATCACAACCAGAAAGCAAGCCGAGCAAGCTCTTGTTCAGGCCAAACGCGCTGCCGAGGAGGCCAGTATCGCCAAGAGCACCTTCCTGGCCAACATGTCGCATGAGATCCGCACGCCGATGAGTGGGGTGATCGGCATGAGCGAAGTGCTGCTCAACACGCCTCTGACCGACGAGCAACACAAGATGGCGCAGATCATCCACGACTCCGCCCAAACCCAGCTCGGCCTCCTCAACGACATTCTCGATTTCTCCAAGATCGAGGCCGGCAAGCTGGACTTCTCCATCGAACCCTTTGCCCTGCCCGATCTGGTCGAAAAGACCTGCGCCACGCTCAAAGGCCATGCCCAGCAGAAGGGAGTGATGCTGCGACATAACGTGGATCTGCACATTCCCCGCGCCCTGGAGGGCGATGCCCTGCGGGTGCATCAGATTCTGTCCAACTTCATTACGAATGCCATCAAGTTCTCCAGTGGTCTGGAGCGTCTGGGAGAAGTGGAAGTATCCGCGCGGCAGGTCGCCGAAGAAGGCAATCTGATCCGGGTGGAACTGGCGGTGCGCGATAACGGCATTGGCATGGATGCGGCGACGCTGGCGCGGGTGTTCCATCCCTTCGCCCAAGCGGATGCTTCGACGACGCGCAAGTATGGCGGCACCGGGTTGGGGTTGGTCATTAGCAGGCGCTTGGCCGAGGCGATGGGCGGCGAGATTCGAGTGGACAGCACCCCAGGTGTCGGCAGTACCTTCACGGCCCGCCTGCCCTTTCCCCGCGCTGACGAAGCGCCACGGTCCGCCTTCACCAATGTTGAGGAACTGGTGCCGCACGTTACCATTCCTGGCCGCGCGGAAGCCATTGCGCAGGGGCAGCTCATCCTGGTGGCCGAAGACAACGCGATCAACCAGGAGTTGATCCAGCAGCAACTCGGTCTGTTAGGCTACCGGTGCGACATTGCCCCGGACGGCCGAGAGGCTTTCAGCCAGTGGCAAACTGGTGACTACGCCCTGGTGCTGTCCGACATCCACATGCCGCAGATGGACGGTTACCAACTGGCTCAGGCGATCCGCCGGAAAGAGGCCCAGTGGGGTCATGGCCACATCCCGATCCTGGCGCTGACTGCGAACGTGTTGCAAGGCGAAGCTGAACGCTGCCGAGCGGCTGACATGGACGGCTATTTGGCGAAACCAGCGCCGCTGTCGCAACTCCGGGAGCAACTGGTTCACTGGCTGCCGGTCGCTGCTAATTCAAGCACATTGGGTCAGACAGCCGAGATGCCGGCCCGCGCGGAAGCGCTGGAAGAGGGCGGCGAATTGCCGGTGTTCGACCCCGCCGCACTGACGCGGATGGTGGGAGACAAACCGGTGATCCACCGCCGCCTGATCGAAAAATTTCTGGCTAATGCCCAGGCGCAGGCCGAGCGCCTCCGCGCCGTTC
>JAGRHM010000023.1:0-4497 GCA_020445005.1 Candidatus Competibacteraceae bacterium
ATCATCAGATGCTGCAGGATTTCAAACGGGTCTTCATAATCCACCAGAGCGTTGAGGCTGTAGCCACAGGTGTTCTTGATTTTGAACTTGGCGCGAATCCGTTCGGCCAGCGCGGTATTAGCCCGCGTGCGTTGACCCAGTTCCGCCAATTGCGCGAACAATGCGCTGTGACTGACCTTGAACGCTGCGCGGCTGGCCGGATCACCGGTATCCAGCACCGCGCCATCGGCCAACATAACCCGCATACTCTGCAGCGTTTGATAGCTGTTCTGCGCGGTGCCACAACACATGCCACTGGCGTTATTGGCGGCGATGCCGCCGATCCAGCAGGCATTGATCGAAGCCGGGTCTGGACCGATCTTGCGCTTATAAGGAGCCAGATAACGATTCGCGTGACTGCCGATCACCGCCGGTTGCAGGCTGATGGTCGCCGCCTCGTCGCCAATGCGCCAGCCCCGCCAGCCATCGCCCAGTTGCAGGATCACCGAATCGCTGGCCGCCTGCCCGGACAGGCTGGTGCCAGCGGCGCGGAATGTGAGCGGCGTGCGATGTTGATGCGCCAGAGCCAAGATGCGCCGCATTTCATCCTCGCTCTCGACCCGCACCACGAGTTGGGGAATCAGCCGGTACAGGCTGGCGTCGGTTCCATAGGCCAGGGTGCGCAGCGGATCGCTGATCAGTCGCGCGGACGGGATGAAGGTCTGAAGGTCGCGATGCAGGTGCTGATAAGCCGTCGGGAGCATGGGATTCCGCCTGTTTGGGTGGTTTCTTTAATTTTTATACCAAAATGAGTCATTTTGCTTAAAATCTGACTGAAAATGGCTGTTGCAAGGACTGTCCCATGATCACTCTCATCTCCCGAAAACTGGCGGCTGCTTATCACTCGGGACACCGGTTGGCGCTGGTCTTCGACTACGATGGGACGTTGACGCCTTTGGCGGATCATCCCCGTCTGGCGCATCTCGATCCAGCCTTGCGCGAGGTGCTAGCGCAGTTGGCGGCACGGCCGCGAGTCACCGTCGGCGTGGTCAGCGGCCGGGCGCTGGATAATTTGATCGACACGGTCAAACTAGACACTTTGAGTTATGGCGGCTCGACTGGTCTGGAACTACAGATCGACGGAAAGCGCCGCGTGACGAACGAAGCCCTGGAAAGCTGCGCCTTACTTGATCCTTTGTGCGCCACTGTGGAAGGATCGCTAGCTGATTATCCCGGCGCCTGGGTGGAGAAAAAACCGTTTGGCTTCACTGTTCATTATCGATTATTGGCCGTGGACCGGGTCGAACCGTTGAGGACGCAGACCTTTTCCCTGCTTGCGTCGCATACCGATCGTTTGCGTCTCCTGGATAATCCTTTGGCTATCGAAGTGTTACCGGCCATTGGGCGGGACAAGGGTACGGCGCTGCACTCCATCGTTGCTCACGGTGGCGCGGAACCGGCGACCGTGCTTTATGCGGGTGATGCGCTCAACGACGAACCGGCGCTGACGGCAACAAGGGCACTGGGAGGAATCGCGCTGGGCATCGGGCTGGAAGCGCCAGCAGTGGCTGAATATCGCCTGCCTGATCCGATGGCGTTGCATGGGCTGCTGGCGACGCTCGCTGAGGAAATCGCCTGATTTCATGGAATTGACCCTCAATCTTGCCACCTTGTTGCTACTCGGCGGGATCGCGCTGCTGGCAGGCTTTATCGATGCCGTCGCCGGTGGCGGTGGTATGTTGGTTATGCCGGCGCTGTTGAGTATCGGAATGCCGCCGCATCTGGTCGTCGGCACCAACAAATTAATTGGCACGTTCGGCACCTTCAGCGCCTCGCTGACTTTTATTCGCAAGGGACTGTTTCAACCTGCGCTGTGGTGGGCGATGAGTTTCGCGACATTCGTAGGCGCGCTGATTGGAGCCGTCTTGATTTACCTGATGAGCGCCGGCGTGTTGAAAAAGCTGCTGCCCCTGGCGATCCTGCTAGCGTCGGCCTATCTGATCTGGCCGCGCCGCGTTCGCCCCCCGGTCATCCGTTCCCCGGAACCGCCTACGGTGCATCCACGCAGTGTTCAATGGACAGCTGGCGGCCTCATCGGCTTTTACGATGGTTTCATTGGTCCCGGCACGGGCGCATTCTGGATGGCGGCGGCCATGAAGCTGTTTTGCCTGGATCTGGTGGCGGCCGCTGGCGTGGCCCGGTTCATGAACTTCATCAGCAACCTGACTGCTTTATTGACGTTTGTCACTCTTGGCAATATCGACTACGTCATCGGGTTGAGCATGGGGGTATTGCTGATGTTCGGCGCATTCCTCGGCGCGCACAGCGCTATTCGTTACGGCGCGCCGTTCATTCGTCCGGTGTTCCTGCTCGTCGTGGCGCTGATGGCCGGGCGGTTGCTGGCAACGAAATAGAATAAATGATCTGCAGAACCGAAGTTGCCCAAAGTGGGCGGACCATTATGGTTGACGATATCCAAAACAAGTGAACAGTAAGAACCTTACCACCTATCAGTTCACAAAATCGTTGAATCCACTGGTCAGAAAGCAACATTAAGTGCCTGATTTACTGTTACAGGAAATCTACCAAAATGCTCTGCAACCGTGTTTTGGAATCAACTGATAGGTGGTGAGCAGTAAGAACCCTCGAAGAACCATTTTTATTTCGGCAAAGCTAACAGTTGGCCTCATTTTTGCCAATCTACACTAAGGCGCTTCGGCTTCCAGGAACCTGTGGATTTGCCTCTGGCCCACATCTCCACCCGTCACGCACTTGGCCTGTTTCCTCATTCTCCTCAAGTAAGGTATGCACCTATGGCTTTCAACTTCATGCGCGGCAGACAGATGATCATCCATGATCCTCGATTGAACAACCCTAAAACCTCGCCTCCGACACCCTTGCGCCCACCGGCTGCTATGAACGTCTGGACGGTCACTACAGGCGATAAGGCTGAACATATTATTGGTTGGGCTGCCGAGGTCGCTAAAGGCAAATCGGGGACTGACAAACTCGACGCTTTACACTTCATGGCCCATGGCTCGATTGGCGGTATCCAGATTGGCAATGATGGTTTAAGCTGGAAAAATGTCGATCTCTTCAAGAAACTGAATGGATACATCAAAGGCGCCATCATCTTTTTTTCCTGCCAAGTAGGCGGTGAGCAGGCTAATCATAGCGCATCTTATGCCTTGACTTTTGGTAGTGCCGTTGCGGCCTACGCCCAATGTAAGGTGCTAACGTGTAAAGTTAACCAGATTTACAGTTGGACGCCAGGCGTTAATATCATTGATTTTGGCGAATTCGAGAATGTAGTCTATGTTTATACCCCAAAAGGTGATTCCAAGATGTTAAATTATAACGATAAATCCACAGTCGATCTCAATACGATCATTTTTGGGTAATCATCGCCTGCTTGCTGGGTAAATCAATTCTTCTTGAGCGCGGTGATCACTGGCCCCGTCTCCGGCCATACTCCGCGCCATAGATGAAAAGCCTCAGCGGCTTGCTCCACCAGCATCCCCAGCCCGTCCAGGGACTGAACCGCGCCGTGTTCCCGACCCCAGCGGACAAACGCCGTCGGTTCCCGGCCATACATCAGGTCGTAGCACCAGCCCTCCGCCGCTAGCACATCATCCGGCAAGGGCGGAACCGCATCATCCAGGCCCGCGGCGGTCGCGTTGATAATCAGATCGAACCGCCGCTCAGCCAACTCGGCAAAACCGCAAGCGGATACACGCCCCAAGTCGTTAAAACGCAGCGCCAATCCCAAAGCCTTTTCCGCCGTGCGATTGGCGATGACCAGTTGCACGGGTTGTTCGGCCAGCAATGGGTGCAAAACCCCACGCGCCGCGCCGCCCGCGCCCAGCAGCAGAATCCGTTTTTCGGCCAGCGGGTAGCGATGATTGACCGTCAAATCACGCACCAGCCCTGGCCCGTCGGTATTGTCACCGCGAATGCCGCTGGATTCGAAAATCAGGGTATTCACCGCCCCCGCCCGCTCGGCCCGGGCGCTGAGGAGATCGGCGAGCACCCAGGCGTCCTGTTTAAAGGGAACCGTTACGTTCAGACCCTTGCCGCCGGCAGCGCGGAAGGCGTGCGCTGCCGCTGCGAAGTCGCCCGGCTCGACCAGAATGGCGCGATATTCCAGGTTCTGACCGGTCTGTGCAGCGAACAGGGTATGAATTCGCGGAGACTTGCTATGGGCAATGGGATGGCCCATCACGGCGTATTGATCGGGTTTTAGTTCTGTCAAGGGCATTTGGAAATCTCTTTGATGCTCGCTCGTATACGATTTCTATGTTAGACAATGCCTTTAGGAGCATAGATCGATTAATGGAAAATCGACTGCGCTATTGCTTCCAAAAGTGAACGATGATTTGAGCAACTATACTTTTCTCAAATCCCGGCAAACTGCTGCCGGCCTCCGTTCAAGCCAGAGACAAGATCAAGACTATGAACCCATTGGTTGAAGTGAAAGTCCCCGACATCGGCGATTTCAAGGATGTACCGGTTATCGAA
>JAGRHM010000023.1:4641-6524 GCA_020445005.1 Candidatus Competibacteraceae bacterium
TTACTCATCACGGTGGAAGCCGCTGAAGCGGCCGCCCCGGCGCCCAGTCCCGCTCCCGCCAAACAAGAGGCATCTACGCCGGCTCCCAAACCCGCAGCCCCTGCGCCCGTTGCGGGCGCGTTCTCCGGCCAGGTTGACCTCGAATGCGAAATGCTGGTGCTGGGCGCGGGTCCCGGGGGTTACTCCGCCGCGTTCCGCTCCGCTGATTTGGGAATGAAGACCGTACTCGTGGAGCGCTATCCCAGTCTTGGCGGGGTGTGCCTGAATGTTGGCTGCATTCCTTCCAAAGCGTTGCTGCACGTCGCGGCGGTCATGGATGAAGCCGCGCATTTCGCTGAACTGGGCGTGTCCTTTGGCGTACCGACCGTCGATCTCGACAAACTGCGCGCGCATAAAAGTAAAGTGGTGGGCAAACTCACGGGTGGCCTGGCCGGTATGGCTAAGGCGCGCAAGGTGGAAACCGTGCGAGGTTACGGTCACTTTCTGGACCCGCATCACCTGGAGGTCGAATCGACTACCGGCACCGGTCAAGACAAGACGGGCGATAAAAAAGTCATCCGTTTTCAGAACTGCATCATCGCTGCCGGCAGCCAGGCGGTGCATTTACCCTTCATTCCTGATGATCCGCGCATTGTCGATTCCACCGGCGCGCTGGAATTGCCTTTCATTCCCAAACGGATGCTGGTGCTGGGCGGCGGCATCATCGGACTGGAAATGGCGACCGTCTATTCGACGCTGGGCGCGCGCATTGAAGTCGTGGAAATGCTCGACGGTCTGATGCAAGGGCCGGATCGCGATCTGGTCAAAGTGTGGGAAAAGAAGAACGCCGCCCGCTTTGACAAGATTATGCTGAAAACCAAAACGGTTGCCGTTGAGGCCAAGTCCGAGGGACTGCTCGTCACCTTCGAGGGCGACCATGCGCCTGCCGAGCCGCAGCTATACGACCTGATTCTGCAATCCGCCGGCAGGACGCCCAATGGCAACAAGATTAGCGCCGATAAAGCGGGCGTTGTGGTGACCGAACGGGGTTTTATCAATGTGGATAAGCAGATGCGCACTAATGTCCCGCACATCTTCGCTATCGGCGACATCGTAGGGCAACCGATGCTGGCCCACAAAGCCGTGCATGAGGCGCACGTCGCCGCCGAGGCCGCTGCGGGCCAAAAGAGCTTCTTCGACGCCCGGGTCATCCCTGGCGTGGCCTACACCGATCCCGAAGTGGCCTGGGTCGGTCTGACCGAAGCGGAAGCCAAACAGCAGGGCCGCAAGGTTGGCGTCGGTAAATTCCCCTGGGCGGCCTCGGGCCGCGCTATTGCCAATACCCGCGATGAAGGCTTCACCAAGCTGATTTTCGACGAGGAAACCCATCGCATTGTTGGCGGCGGCATCGTTGGCACGCACGCCGGCGATCTGATCAGCGAGTTGGCGTTGGCGATTGAAATGGGCTGCGATCCGGTCGATATCGGCAAAACGATCCATCCCCATCCGACCCTGGGCGAGTCGGTGGGCATGGCCGCCGAAGTGTTCGAGGGCGTTTGCACCGATTTGCCGCCAATGCGGAAACGGTAAATCGTGATCGTAGTAGGAGCCGGTTTGCCGGCGATCATTCATAAAATCGCCGGCAAGCGACTCTTAACAGTCAATGTAATACCAATTCTGCATAGGTTTTACGCTATTGGTTGTAGGCCGTAGGTTGGGCAAAAGCGCAGCGTTGCCCAACGATGAGCCCAGGATGTTGGGCTTCACGGTGTTCAGCCCAACCTACTAAAAGCTCAATTCTATTCAGAAACGGTATAATCGTTCACTTCCCTTGCCCGCTTGCGGGTGAGAGGCTAGGGGGAAGGTTGGCCACTATCGCCCAGCGCATCGCTGGCCGCGCCGTG
>JAGRHM010000024.1 GCA_020445005.1 Candidatus Competibacteraceae bacterium
CCGCAGGTCGGACAAACAAGTGTCGTCGGTGTTTTTATCGACGCAGTAGAACTCGATAAATGATCAAATACAAGAGTAAATCAGTGGTTCAAGTCCAGTGCCTACCCAATCGTGCTCGAAAAAAATTAACGCAACAAAACCTTCTTGAAGACCATCGAATGACTCCTTGCTGGTTTTCGATAAAAACGCCAATCCTGGCAATCCTGATTGACGTCTCCGTGACTGCATTATTAAGGATGGGTGAAAGATTCTTTACAATCATGAGGCGCGCAGTCGAATATGTCGCTTACGGTCCCGATTGCGCCAGCCAACCCAACATTAGCAATCCGGTTGCGGCGATCCAGCTTCCAGCGACGCGCACGACAATCTGCGGCCAGCCGGCCGGCAGCGCCGTGACTTCGGCCGATAGAATGACGGTCAGGAAAAAAATCACGCTGACCACGCCGGCCAGCGCCAGGCTGCCGACGCCTGAAGAGGCCATGGCCGCGCCATTGGCCAGACCGTGCAACGCGCCGGCTACGACAGCGAGCGCGGCGACGCCGACATCGCGCACTCTCGCGTTCAGCGCGACCAGCGCGCCGGCAAGGGCGAAAGACACTGTGGTCAACAGGAACCATGTGGCTGTGGAAGGCCAGCGAGCGCCGATGATGCCGCCTATCAACCAGGCAACCGGCAGTGCAAACACAACGTAACGCGCTGCTCCGGCCCCCTGCTGTCCGGAGAACAGGGCAAGCGCAATCACGACGAGCAAGTCCGCAGGCGTCACTGCGACATGGGCGATCCCGTCATAAAAAGCGCCGAAGCCGGTTTCGACCAGGTGGGCGTGCGCCGGGGCCACAACAAACGTCCCCAGCACAGCGAGAGTGGAGAGCGTTTTCGTCGCCTTCATGCGACCGCCTGCCACAGGAAAAACAGCCCCGCGAGGGCCACGCCGCCGCCGGCGGCGCGAACGGCCTGACGCCCTGCGGCCCAGCGGTGCGCTTCGCCAAGCAGGATGCCGACTGCGTGCAGTAACCCGGTGGCGACCACAAACCCAAAACTGTAGAGGAGAGCGTTCGCGCCTTCGGGCAACTCCCGACCGTGCGCATGGCCGTGGAAGATCGCAAAGAACGCAACGACCCCGGCCGCCAGCCAGAATGAAGGACGTAATTCGGCGAGCACCATCGCGCCCAGCACGATCGCTGAAAGTGCGATGCCGATCTCGACGTCGGGAATCGGGATGCCGAGCAATCCCATAAGGCCGCCAAACGCCATCATTACGGGGAAGGCGACTGGCAGCGCCCAGAGGGCAGGCGGCCCAAGCACCGCGCCCCAGAGACCGACCGCCACCATGGCGAGTACATGATCGAGTCCCGAAATCGGGTGCTCGAAACCGGAGAGGAAACCGGTCGCCTGGCCGGTTTCCTGGTGCGACCACGCGAGTGCGGGCGCAAGCGCGACAAGCGCCACACCTAGCCCTGCACATTGCTTCCATCGTTTCATACTCATTTTCATTTTACGTGACCCCTCGTAGTAAAATTGCAACCCGTTGAATCGTCCAATACGCGCCCAGTGTACCGACCAGATAGCCCGGAAGCCGCTCGACCAGTTTTGGCCAATGGAATTCGAGCAGACGGAACGAGCGTTCGAGCAGCAGAATGCCGATCACGAAGGCAAGTTGCCCGATCTCGACGCCGACGTTGAACAGCAGCAGCGCCAGCGGAATCTGGGCTTCGGACAAACCCAGCTGAGCAAGTCCGCTGGCGAAGCCGAAACCATGCAACAGCCCGAAGGCGAATGCGACGACCCACGGGTGACGGATGGTAAAACTCGTTTCGCCGCGCCAGCGCCGCACAATCTCCGGACCGAGAAACAGGATCGAGAGTGCAATTGCAGCATTGAGCGGCGCTGCAGCGACTTTGGCGACTCCGAAGGTCGCTACGGCGAGCGTGATGCTGTGCGCCACCGTGAAGGCGGTCACCGTCTTCACCAGCATCCAGCGGTCGCGGACGATCAGAAGCAGGCCCAGGACGAACAGCAGATGATCGACGCCCAGCAGGATGTGTTCGATGCCCAGGTAGAGATAGGACCAGGCGCCGCTGGGATTTTCGTCGGCCGACGCATGGAGGCGCACCGATGGCTGGCTGCCCGTGAGAGCGTAGACCCGGGATTGGCCATCGAGCCAGATTACCTTGACCATGGCGGCGGAATAGGCCTTGCCGACGCCCTTAATCGTCAGTTTGCCGCTCAGCCCGGCGCTGCCGCAGCGCACCACTTCAGTCTCGGCGCGACAGTCCTCCGGCCATACCAGCTTCAGCACCTCGCTCGCTGGCCGGTTGCCACTGGCCGTCCAGCGCCACTGAAACTCGGTTGGCGAGATCTGGCGCAGCTCCATTTCCGCCATGCTCATCTCGTGGGCCGTCGCTCGGGCACCTGTTAGCATCAAAGCAGCCAGTAGCAGTATTCGTAACAGGCTGTTCATGGGGCGGCGGCTTCGACTTCTACGGTGTATTTTTTGGCCAGATCACGCACGGCGGCGCTGCGCAGTTCCGCTGCGGTGGCGTCTTTCCAGTCCTGCAACGCCACGCCACGCATAACCTCATAATCGGCCGGCTTGGGCGGCATGATCGATTCAAGGCGTATCGCCCGCCACCCTTCGCGCGTTGGCAGGGCTTGCCATACGCCGGTAGGCGACTGGCGCAGGGCTTCGGCGAATTCCTCCCCATAACTCTGGACGATGTTGGCTTGCGGTCGTCCCTTGAAGACGCGTAGGCCGGCTTTGGCGTCACCGGGCGCGCCAGTGTTTAAGGTTGCCACAAAGGCGCGCACGGCGGTCTCGGAATTGTCGCCGGACAGAACGGCTTCCTGGAAATCGTAGCGGGCCGGTTCATCGTACTTGACGCGGTGTTGCTCAAACCAGTCGCGCAAGACCCTGTCATCGTAAGGCGGCAGCTTGATGTTGGCATCGACGATGCTGAGCGCCTTGAAGATCACCCGCTCGCGGATCGCCGAGTCGCCCTTATCGACCCCCAGCGCGAGACCTTCACGATAGAGTACTTCGTTGTCGAGCCAGACCTTGCGCAATGCGTAAAGCTCGTCTTCATTGGGTTCCCGGCCGCGCGCTTCCTTGAACACCTGTCGGGCCTGGTTGTCCACTGCCGCATCCACATAAATGGTGTGCAGGTCATTGGCTCGGGCGTTGAGGAAATGATCGACAGCAAACAGCAAGCCGCCTAGCAGCAGGAAATGCACTAGGGGTTCGCGCAACCAGTTCGGCAGGGTCAGCGAACGAGAGGGGGACTTGGCTTCATGAGGAAGGGGGGTTGGGAGCACAGTCGTAGACATCACCTATCTCAGAATCATCAAACAACAGGAACAACAGGAAAGCGCCGCACGATGCCGTGCGGCGCTTTGGATGCGATTTTCCGCAGGAGGGTTTACTTGACGCCCGCAACCATGGTCGAGCCTGCAACTTCAATGTAAATCGGGTTGCTGTAGAACCACAGATCGGCCCAGGCGGCTACGTCGTAAGCGACCATCTTTTGGCCGTTGACGTCAGGCAGGTGATCCGGGCAGCCGTCGAACTGACTATCCTCGCTGTGAGAAGTTGTACAAGGGATTCGCAGGAAGTAGTCGCTTGAATACTCAGTCGACGACGAGTTCTTAAAGGCAACAGCCGCTGCATTGGTCCAAAGGTCAGCAAGAGGGTTGCCATTGGCATCGGTCTCGTAAGGCACGCCGGCTGGCAGGTTGGTACCGCGCAAACGGACATACTGGGAGGCCTGCACCGCCGGAATGCGGAAGACCATGGTTTTGAACTCAGGATCGCGTTTGACCGTTGACCAAGTGGCCTCGTTGAACGTCATGTACAGCGCAGCCGTGGTGTTCTTAGCCGCTGGCGGGACGCTTGCCAGTGAAGGTTGTACCTGTGGATTGGCAGTGAAGTCGAGCCAGTTGTCGGGCCATGCGCCAGCGTAGTCCACGTCACCCGGTTGCTTGGGAAGGCTGCTTACCATGCCCTGGATGACATCGACGTGGTCGAGTACTGGTTTGTTCAAGGGTTGCTCGATGCCGACCTGTAGCAGCGACGGGTTGTTGAAAGAATAGGGTGAATAGTTGGTACCGGCGGGGTCGCGCACCACAATGGCTACGACGACGTCCTTACCCTTCGGCGCTATCAGTTTCTCGCCCATGGTAGCGCAGCCTTCGAAGTCGATGTCGGTGTTGTCCATCGCTGCATTCAAGGCCAGAGCTTCAACAGCCGATTCGCTGCGACCGTGTGGCGCCGGGTTGCCGATACAAGCGACGAAGGCCAGGCGGTCGATGATCTGGCCACTGCTGGTAAAGCTGTTGCCGCTGCGCAGGCCGTCGACGATCTCCTGCGGAGTCAGCTTGCCATTTTTGCCATTCTTGCCGTCATGTCGAACCATCACGAAGTCGCGCTGGTACTCGCCAGGGTAGAAGTCCTGACTGGTGCGGCGGTCGTCGGGACCGAATTGGCCGCGATTATGCCAGTCGGAGCTGGCGAAAAACCACCAGTTGCGGCCTTCGCCCAGCAGAGCGTCCCACACACCGCCGATGATTGCGCCATAAACTCCAGTACCACCCCAAGTCGTGCCGCCCACGGAGTCATACCGTACGCCACTAATATTATTTCGGCGGATTGTGTATTCCCCGCGTTGATCGGAAGCGCCATGACCCGGCTGAGTCTCGAAGCCGAATGCGACCTTCGGTGCGGTGTTGTTGAAGTTGCGCAAGTGCTCGATGTTGAAGCCGTTGTTGCCGTCGGGATTGAACGGTCCGGCGCGCTCCAGGTGAGCGGGTACGTAATAGCTGGCGTCCGGGTGGTATTTGTTCATCCACTTCAGACCTTCCAGGGTCTTGGTGTGGCCGCGCTCGCCGGTACCCGTGCCGCCGGCCGGAATCAGCTTCATAGCAGCTATGTTCCAGTCCGAGCTGGCGCTGTTCGGGCTGCCGGGCACCGAGCAGTCCCAGTTGTTGTCGGTGCCGCGGCTGGTGTCGGAGTTCCCGCGGTCGAAGCAGTACTGCCACTGGGCCAGCCCATTGGCATTGCCGATCGCTGTGTAACCCGCCGATGTCGGTAGCGTTTGGTTGTCGATAGCAGCAGGCATCTGGCCGGTGATCACCGACATGGAGGTGTGCTCGTGACCGGCGACTACTGACTCGACGCCCATGAACAGCGGCTTGTTCTGATCAGCGTTGAGGTACTCCATGAGTGGGTATTGGTACTGCTGGATCGATTGCCAGCGCCACATGTTTTGATTGGGGGCTGTGCCGGAAACGTCACCCTGGGGCTGGATAGGACCACCCACTTCGGCGGGCGTTTGCTGCCATCTCGTCTGCGGGCCGTAACCCTCGACGTATGGATAGGCGGGGGTGCTCAGGGTAGCGTCTTCCACCAAGGTGCAGTTGCGGTTACCGTTACCACCGTGGCCAGCCTGCACGAACCAGTCCAGGCCGAAGGTACCGTCACTCTTGTCGGTGGACTTACTGACCAGCTTCTGCATGGAGATCGAGCCATCCGAGCAGGTCGTGTGATTGTGGAAGTCCCCAGTAACGTAGGTTCCAGAGGCTTTCGTGGCTCCAGCGATATCTGGCGCGGCGGCTAAGGTAGCGACACCAAACGCCGCGGTAATGGCCAGAACGATCTGGCTTTTGCTAAATTCGTGGCTCATCCAGGAAACTCCTCTGACCGGACCGATGGGTGATGATCAATGCCTTAGCAAGTTGCTAGGTTTTACCGGGCCGGCATCGTAGTGACCGAACGTGACACTTTTATGACTGAATTTTTATGTTTTTAATATTCTAAAATAGTCACATAATGATATTAACTGACTATTTTTAATACAAATATCTAAAGACCAACAATAATCTTAATTCCCTCGGTACCTCGGAATCGAGAATGTGCTCGTCATAAATCCGTCATCATTGTGCTGGTAACCTGTGCTGTCTTAGTCGTGCCACGATCCACCTTCCATCCACCTGAGAAAACGTCTTCATGCCCGAAATCATCGGCCTCTTTCCCACACCCTTCATGCGGGTACCAGGCGCTCTGAATGGCGACTTGGTCAGCGGATTGGTCGAACACTTCAGCACGCTGGCCCGCCAGGAAAACAACTCATCGGCCCATTTGTCCCACACCGCCATGCTGCATCCCAGCGATAGCCCGCTTCTGGTCGAGACGGCGACCCGCGTCACGCCGCTGCTGGCGGAATTCGGCGCGCTGCTGTTCGGCGAGCGCCTGGGATGGTCCTTGAAGGAGATGTGGGTCAACGTGCTCGATACCGGCGGTCGCCAAGCGATGCACAACCACGCCAACAGTTTTATCTCCGGGGTCATATACCTCACCCCTACCCATCCGGACGCACGGACGGTGTTCATGAAATCACCCGGCGGAACCGACTTCGCCTTCAAGAACGACCACGCCGGGGTGAACACCGGACCCTATAACGCCGACAAATGGATCAGCCCAGCGCCCGAACCGGGTGACGTCGTGCTGTTTCCCAGCTATC
>JAGRHM010000025.1:0-2433 GCA_020445005.1 Candidatus Competibacteraceae bacterium
GATTTCGTGGAAATGTTCGTCGGCGTGGGCGCTTCGCGAGTGCGCGATATGTTCGAGCAGGCCAAGAAGCACGCGCCCTGCATCATTTTTATTGATGAAATCGACGCGGTTGGTCGTCATCGCGGCGCGGGCTTGGGCGGTGGTCATGACGAGCGCGAGCAGACCTTGAATCAGTTGCTGGTGGAAATGGACGGATTTGAAGGCAATGAAGGCATTATTGTCATCGCCGCCACCAACCGTCCTGATGTGCTGGATCCGGCGCTGCTGCGTCCGGGCCGCTTTGACCGGCAGGTCGTAGTGCCATTGCCCGATGTGCGAGGCCGCGAGCAGATTCTCAAGGTCCACATGCGCAAGGTGCCGCTGTCCACCAATGTCAAGCCTTCAGTGATTGCTCGCGGCACGCCCGGCTTCTCCGGCGCTGACCTGGCGAATCTGGTGAATGAGGCGGCCCTTTTCGCTGCTCGTGGCAACAAACGCGATGTCGACATGGAGGACTTCGAGAAAGCTAAGGACAAGATCATGATGGGTTCCGAGCGCAAGTCGATGGTGATGAGCGAAGAGGAGAAGAAGCTGACGGCTTACCATGAGGGCGGTCATGCAATTGTCGGTCGCTTGGTGCCATCCCATGACCCGGTTTATAAGGTCAGCATCATCCCGCGTGGTCGGGCGCTGGGCGTGACCATGTTCCTGCCTGAAGGCGATCGTTACAGCTTCAGCAAGCAGCGCCTGGAGAGTCAGATTTCCAGCCTGTTTGGTGGGCGCATCGCCGAATCGCTGATTTTCGGCGCGGACATGGTGACCACGGGCGCACAGAACGACATTGAACGGGCGACTGATATTGCCCGCAATATGGTGACCAAGTGGGGTCTGTCCGACCGGTTGGGGCCATTGACCTATAGCGAGGATGACGGTGAAGTGTTCCTGGGGCGCAGCGTGACCCGGCATAAGAATGTCTCGGATGAAACCGCTCATGTCATTGATGAAGAAATTCGTTCGATCATTGATCAGAATTACCGGCGCGCCGAGCAGTTGCTGCGAGATAATCTCGACAAGCTGCACCAAATGGCCGAGGCTTTAATGAAGTACGAGACCATTGATTCCGATCAGATCGACGACATTATGGCGGGCCGGCCGCCGCGTGAACCGGCGGATGTTAACATTGATGAGGAGCCCCCCACGGGGACGACCATCGATCTGGACAAGGATCGGCGCGACGAAAAACCGATTGGCGGGCCGGCGCAACAACATTAACCGACATCTTCATCTTTCAGCCTCTCTTCTACAGGAGGGGAGGATCTTTCGAATGAGCGGCGACAACCCCTTTTCCTAGTGGAAGAGGGGTTTTATTTTGGAGCGATTTCAATGTTGATGGACTGTTCAGGAAAGAAACTGGATTTACGTCAACCACAGGTCATGGGAGTGCTGAATGTCACCCCTGACTCGCTTTTCGATGGGGGACGTTACCTGGGTTTTGACGATGCCTTGCGCCGCGCTGAGGCGATGGCGGCGGAAGGCGCGGCGCTCATTGATGTGGGGGGCGAATCCACCCGGCCCGGCGCGCCGCCGGCGGCGGTTCAGGAGGAGCTGGATCGAGTTTTGCCTGTAGTGGAGCGATTGGCGCGGGAGCTGTCCATTCCAATTTCGGTGGATACCAGCAAACCCGAGGTGATGCGCGAAGCGGCCCGGGTAGGGGCGGGTCTGATCAACGATGTGCGGGCGTTGTTATTGCCCGACGCATTGGCGGCGGCGGCGGCCAGCGGTTTGCCGGTGTGTCTCATGCATATGCAGGGCAGTCCGGCCACCATGCAACAGGAGCCTTGTTACGCAGATGTGCTGGCGGAGGTGTGGGCTTTTCTCGCGGAGCGGGTGGGCGCTTGCGAGGCGGCAGGTATTTCGCGCGAGCGGATTCTGGTCGATCCCGGTTTCGGTTTTGGCAAGACGCTGGAGCACAATCTGGCGTTGCTGCGGCATTTGAATCGGTTTACCGGTCTTGCCGCCGGGGTGATGGTGGGCCTGTCGCGGAAGAGCATGATTGGCCTGCTGTTGGACGCGCCGGTGGGCGAGCGGTTAGCCGGTAGCCTGGCGGCGGCGGTAATTGCAGCCTGGCAGGGGGCATGCATCATTCGTGTCCATGATGTACTGGAAACAGTGCAGGCTTTGCGCGTATGCGCCGCGGTGCGGTCGGTGGATTGATGTTGTAGGAGGTCCATTTTCGTTGGTAAGTCTGCATCAGGGCGTAGGGTGGATAAGCGCAGCGAAATCCACCCTACAGTAGAGATTACAACATGTTGAGAGGAATCATGATGGCGACTACCTCGGAAGAAGTCTGGGCTTTGTTGCGTGAAGTATTGGAAGCGCAAAAAGAAACCGATCGCAAGTTTCAGGACACGGATCGCAAGTTTCAGGACACGGATCGCAAGTTTCAGGATACGG
>JAGRHM010000025.1:2535-5185 GCA_020445005.1 Candidatus Competibacteraceae bacterium
TCAGGATACGGATCGCAAGTTTCAGCAGAGTCTTGTCGAAGCGGATCGGCGCTTGCGGGAGCTGGATCGGCGCTTGGGGGATTTGGGCGGCAAGTGGGGCTTATTTGTGGAAAACCAGGTCGCGCCGGCGTGTGAAACCATTTTCGCAGCCCGGGGGATTCCGGTGCACATGGTGAGCCAACGTGTGAAGAAGCGCCAAGCCGGCGATACGCTGGAAATTGATGTGCTGGTGGTGAATGCGGGGCATGTCGTGGCGGTGGAGGTCAAGAGTACGCTGGGTATCGCGGATGTACGTGATTTAGTCAGTGATTTGGGCCGGTTCCGGACATTTTTCCCCGAGTATGCGGACAAGCGCCTGCATGGCGCGGTTGCGGGCATTGTGTTTGAGGAACACGCGGATGTCTATGCTTACCGACAGGGTTTGTTTGTCCTGGCGCAAGCCGGGGAGACGATGCAGATTCTCAATGATGAGCAGTTTCAACCCAAGGCGTGGTAGTGGATTGCTGCATAAATTCTGACCGGTAGTGATCTCTACTGTAGGGTGGATGAGCGGAGCGTAATCTACCCTACGTCTACGTCTGTTTGAACCTGTCAAAACTTCTGTGTTAGCCCCGTAGATATGAAACACTAAATTGAAGAGCGGGGGTAAGGCTTCCTCAAGCACTTGACAGGCGCAATGAAATGCACCTTAATTTTGCATGGATAATACATGCGGCGTCTATTGATCATATCCAATGTTGACAGGAGAACGGCATGGCGCGGACAGGCAGGATGGCATGGCAAGGCGGACTGGCGCTGGCTTTGGCGCTGTTGGGCGGCGCGGCGCAGGCGGCGGGGGTGAATGATACCGGCCAGACCACCTGTTACGACGATACCGGCGCGGTCAATCCTGAGCCAAGCACCCATCCCCGGTAGGATTGCACGATGGGCCGCGATGCGGCGGCGGCAGGCGTGTTATCCAAAGTGGGCGGCGGTAGCAAGGGTTTCGATTTCACCAAAGATTGCCGGCGATGGCAGCGAACTGCCGGCCAGCGCCACAAGTTGGAGCTGTGTGCGCGATAACGTGACCGGGGTGTACTGGGAGGTGAAAACTGACGATGGCGGTTTGCGGGACAAGGACTGGACCTATACCTGGTATGAGCCGGACTACTCGCGCAACGGCGGGATAGCGGGAACCCAGAATGGCGGTTCCTGCGTGGGCAGCCGGTGCGATACCGACGGCTATGTGGCGGCGGTGAATGTGGTGGGGCTGTGCGGTTATCGGGACTGGCGCTTGCCGACTAAACAAGAGCTGCAGGGGCTGGTGGACTATGGCATTCCTCACCTTGGCCCGACCATTGACACTGCGTATTTTCCGAACACCATGACCGACACTTGGTATTGGTCCTCCTCGGTTAGTGCCTACAGAGCGGATTTCGCATGGTACATCTTCTTCAGCTATGGCTTCTATGGCAACGTGAACGCCAGCTATAAGACACACAGTCCCCATGTGCGTCTCGCGCGCGGCGGACAGTGATTTTGATTTTTGACACAAGTTCATATTTGATTCAATAAATTTTCTGGAGAACCTGGGATGGCGCAGACTCATTATGGCCAATTGCCCATTTGGCGGGACGCAACACGGTTGCTGGCGGTGTTGGAGCCAGAATCCCCCCCAGCCCCCCTTTGCCAAAGGGCAGGGCTATTAAGTTCTGTGGAACTCGTGATCTTCCGGGGGTCAAACTACCCCGCCCCTACGGGGCACCCCTCCTTATCTAAGGAGGGGAAGCGCTTGATCCCACGTCTTTTTCCCCTCATTTTCAAGGAGGGGTGGCGCGCAGCGCCGGGGTGGTTAGATCAACAAGCCGCCTTATTTTCGTAGAATTTAATAGCCCTGCCTTTTTCAAAGAGGGGACTGAACGGTAACGATGCCTACATAGCTACGCACTATGAACAGCGCAGAGATTATCAAACGGTTGGAACAGGACGGCTGAGTGCGGATCGGTGGCAAGGGTGATCATGCCAAATTCCGGCATCCTGCCAGGCCTGGCCACGTGGTGGTGCCACATCCGCGTAAGGACATCGTGATTGGGACGCTGCTCAACATTTATCGGCAAGCCGGTTGGGAGTAGTGAATATGTTTTATCCAGTCTATATCCATCCGGGCGATGACGATCATGCCCATGGTGTCACGTTTCCTGATTTTCCAGGATGTTTTTCCGCGGCGGATCAGTGGGATGATCTGCCGCGTCAGATTCAGGATGCAGTCGAACTGTATTTCGAGAATGAAGAGGGGGAGATTCCACTGCCGACCCCGCTGGAAGCGCTGGCCCGTAATCCGACGTACACCGGCGGCGTGTGGATGCTGGCCGATCTCGATCTCGCCCGCATTCAGCCCTGTCGCGAGTGGCTGAATGTTTCATTACCTGCGGCGCTGGTGGGGCGCATTGACCGCCACGCTGCGGCACATCATTTATCCCGCAGCGCTTTTCTGGCGCTGGCTGCCGAACGGGCGATGACCGACTGACAATCGTTTTCTGCCTTCCATCGCATTCCTTATCAATCAACGCAATGAGGACAAAATAAAGTGAAGTGGTTTAATTGGAACATCAGCATGGATATCCCCCTTTGCAAAAAGGGACACGATCACCTCCCCCCTTTGAAAAAGGGG
>JAGRHM010000026.1 GCA_020445005.1 Candidatus Competibacteraceae bacterium
GCACCAGCAGCACGTCCAGGCGGTCAGGATTCTCGCCCAGCGCTTGTAGTGCGGCCTTGACTCGCGGGATGTAGCCGTGGTGATCGGCGCCCCAGACGTCAATGACTCTGTCGAAGCCGCGCTCGAATTTCTCCAGATGATAGGCGATATCCGAGGCGAAGTAGGTTATCTGACCATTTTCCCGCTCGACCACCCGATCCTTTTCATCACCGAAGGCGCTGGAACGAAACCACAGCGCGCCTTCCCGTTCGTACACATAGCCGACGTCGCGCAGTCGGCTCAACGTCTTATTGACCGCGCCGCGTTCGGTAAGCGCGCGTTCGGAATACCACTCATCATAGATCACCCCGAACTCGCCCAGATCGTCGCGGATATCGTCGAGAATGGCGTTCAGGCCCAGCTCAAACAGAAAACGGTAGCGATGATCGCCCAATAGGGTGCGGGCGCGTTCAACGACGGCGTCGATATAGGTTTCCTTGTTACCCGGCGTCACAATGTCGCCAGCTTCGTCGCGGATTTCGTCCGGGGGGAGATTCTGGAAAACCTGTTGCGCCGAAACCAGATAAGCGCCGCCATGCTCTGCGTAAAACCGAGCGGCGATATCCCGCAGGTATTGGCCTCGATAGCCGTTGCTGGGAAACGGGAACCGTTCGCCGCAATGCTCCAGGTAGCGCAACCACAGGCTGGCGGCCAGAATGTTCATCTGTCGGCCTGCGTCATTGACGTAGTATTCCCGGTGAACCTGGTAGCCGATCGCTTCCAGTAAATTGGCGACGGTAGCGCCAAACGCTGCGCCGCGCCCATGACCGACGTGTAGGGGGCCAGTAGGATTGGCGGAAACGAATTCCACCTGAACCCGCCGTCCGTTACCGAGCGCGCTTCGGCCAAAGTCATCGCCGCGTTGCAGGATCTCGCCCACGACCGTGTGATAGGCAGCCGGCGTCAGGAAAAAGTTGATGAAACCGGGGCCAGCGATGTCCACTTTGGCGACATGCGCGGACATCGGCAGCGCGGAGCGGATGTTCTCGGCCAATTCGCGGGGTTTGCGCCGGGCGGTTTTCGCCAGGGTGAGCGCGATATTGGAAGCGTAATCGCCATGCGCCCGGTCGCGGGTGCGCTCCAGGGGAATCGAAGGCAACTCGGCATCGGCCAGCGCTCCATCCTGGCGGAGTTGCTGGAGCGCCTGGGTAATCAGGTGTTGAAGATGGGTTTTCAAGGGGAAAGCCTCATGGGGGTTTTCCGATCAACTGATCATGCTCAGTTTGAAATGGTAACCGATGAATTTTTTGAATTCATTGACAATCTTGAACGAGTCGCGCAGCACTTCCCGCTGTATTTTGTTCAAGTCCTTGGGATTCAGATAATTGTCCTGCGTCCGTCCCTCGCGAATTTTCCGCAAGCCCGCCTCGGCGCGCAAGGTCGACAGGTAGGTAAAGACCTCGATCAGCTCAATGCCAAAGGAGGGTTTGAACAGATTGCGCTGACTCAAAGCGGTGATCCGGTCCACGGTGTTGGTTTGCGGCAACCGGTATTCCAGGGCCAGGCTGCGGATGCCGTGAACGATGGGGAAAATGCCGCCCTTCTTGATATCCAGTTCATCGCGGTCTTTTTCCACGACGAAATTGGTAAAGAACCCGAGCGGCGTTTCGAACGCAACAGTGGATTTGGCGAACTGGCTGTAGAACGAGCGATGATCGCCGAGCAGGCGATACATGTGGTCTTTGACATGGCGTAGCAGATTATCGTCGCCGGCCACCGCCATCGCATCGAAGAAAATGGCGAATTGGAGAAACGAATCGTGAGTCGGATGCACGATCCATTGAAACAACTCATCCTTGAAAGCAGCAACTGACTTGGTCCAGTACGGGTTCGACACCATGATATTGCCGGGGCAACGCGGGTAGCCAAAATCAAGCAGACATTCAGTGAATTCGCGAGTGATCTGCCCCAGATCAGAGTAGTTGAAACCGTCCCGCAGGATCAGGGCGTTGTCCTGATCGGTTTTCAGCACCTGTTCCTCGCGGCCCTCGCTGCCTAGCACCAACAGGCAGACGTTTTCCAGCAATTCCGGCGGCGCGATGAGAGCGAACAGTTTGCGCAGCAGCTTTTTATTCAGTTCCGACACCAGTTGCATGATGTAGCGGATTTTAATGCCTTTGTCATGCAGATCGCGGATGACATTGACCAGATCGCGGCTGGCCCACTTCAGGTCTTCCTGGGAACGCGCCCGGTCGATTTGCAGGGCGATCAAGTGGGAATGATTGGAGAGATAACTCAGCAGGTCGATTTGTTCGAGAATGCCATGAATGGTTTTCACATCGCGGATGACCAGCCGATTTACATTGTAATGGGTCATCCGCAGCAGGGCGTTGAACAGGAAATCGTCCGGCTCCATGCTGATCAATTCGTAAGTCGCCAGCGGGCCAACAGGGTCGTCCACCGACTGACGCTGAATAATAGCGGCCTCGCGTAGATCAGTGGCGGTGACGATGCCGATTTCGTCGCCGTATTGAACCAGGATTGAATTGGTTTTATGGGCCTTCATAGTCAGCGCTGCCTGATGGATAGACTGTTGCGCTGACACGAAGACCGGTGGGTGAATATAGGCATCCTGAATTTTAGCAATCGTGAATGCCGCCAGGTCCCGGTTGTCGTCTGTTTCATGCAGGGCGGCAAGACGCTGAGAAATCTTCCGATTATAGAAAGAAGCCAGTTGCGGATAATTCTGAATCGCTTGCAGGAAAACCGGCCGTGGCATCTGCAAGCAACGGGTCGGTTCGCTCACCACAAAACTGTGCAGGTTGGTTCCTTCCAACAGAGCGCTGGCATCGAAGGCATCCTCGGCGCCATACAGGGCGATCACGCACCAGAGGGATTGAGCGCCTTTGGCGGCAGTCAGCGATTTCGCACCCTCTTGAGCAGGCTGATCTGGGTCGCCATCGATTTCGTAAACTGCGCCCTCGATAATGAAGTACAGGCAGGCAGGCGTTTCGCCAGCCTTTAACAACACTTCGCCCGAGCCGAAGTGACCGATCCTCAGTTCCCCAGCTAACGACGCCAGTTCCGTTTCGGCGAGCCGGTTGAAGGGGGGCTGACGGGCAAGAAAGGCTTTTTGATCCAAATTAGTCACGACAGTTTGATTCCGAAAGGCCCAATAAGAACCCCTTCGCGGCGGAAGCCGGAAGGGGTTTTATCTTAACACATCCATTCAGTCCCCTTCTTTAACATAGAAGGGGGGGGTGAACGTTTAGTGGCTGGCCGCACCCTCGGCGCCGATACCGGTCTGGCACCGCACATCCTGCGCGATGAAGGCTTCACATTCCTTCTTGGCGCGCTCGCTGGTATCGGTGATCGAGCCAATCCAGATGCCCAGGAAGGCGATGGTCATCGAGAACAGCGCCGGGAACTTGAGCGGGAAGATCGGATCGCCCATCTGGAGGATATCTTTCCACACCGTCGGGCCAATGAACACCAGCACACTGGCGCTGATCAGGCCCAGCCAGCCGCCGATCAACGCGCCACGGGTGGTCATCTTGCCGTAGTAGATCGACATGAACAAAATGGGGAAGTTGGCGCTGGCGGCGACTGAGAAGGTCAGCGCCACCAGGTAGGCGACGTTTTGCTTCTCGAAGGCAATACCGAGGAAAATCGCGATGATGCCCAACACGATAGTGGCGATTTTGGAAACCCGCACTTCATGTTGCTCGTCCACATTGCCATGCGCCCACACGTTGGCATACAGGTCATGCGAGATGGCTGAAGCACCGGCCAGGGTCAGACCGGACACCACCGCCAGAATCGTCGCAAAAGCCACCGCCGAGATGAAACCAAGCAGCACGTTGCCGCCGACTGCCGCCGCCAGGTTGACCGCCGCCATGTTCTGGCCGCCCCGAATGCCGCCCGTCGCAGCCGCATCGGCGAATTCGGGATTACCGGTCAGCAGTACGATAGCGCCAAAACCCATCAGGAAGGTCAGGATGTAGAAGTAGCCGATCCAGCCAGTGGCGAAGAACACCGACTTGCGAGCTTCGATGGCGTTGCCCACGGTGAAGAAGCGCATCAGGATGTGGGGTAGACCCGCGGTGCCGAACATCAGCGCCAGGCCCAACGAGATGGCTTCGATGGGGCTGGTGACCAACGTGCCCGGCCCCATGATCTTGATGCCTTTGGGATGAATCTCAACGGCTTTCTGGAACATCCGT
>JAGRHM010000027.1 GCA_020445005.1 Candidatus Competibacteraceae bacterium
GAGCCACGAAATCCGCACGCCCATGCACGGCGTTCTGGGGTTTATCACGGTGCTGGCTCGCACGCCGTTGAACCCGGTCCAAGCCAGCTATTTGCACTTGCTGCAACACGCCGCCGACAGTCTAATGACGATTATTGACAGTATTCTCGACTTTTCCAAACTGGAGGCGGGCAAGATTCAGCTGCGGGTGGCGCCCTTTCCATTGCGTCACCTGTTGGAAACGACCGTGCAGTTATTCATGCCGAACGCGCAGGTCAAAGGATTGATGCTTGAATGGGCGGTTGACCCCCAATTGCCTGAACAGGTATTAGGCGATCGCCAACGACTGGCGCAGGTCCTGCGTAATCTGGTGGACAACGCCATCAAATTTACTGACGGTGGTCGCGTTCAAGTCCAGGCGCGTTTGGTGCGGCGTGAGGGGGCGTTCATGACCTGCCATGTGGAGGTGCGGGATACGGGGATCGGTATCCCATCGGTGCATCAAGCTACGATTTTTACGGCTTTTAATCAGGTGGACGCCTCGACGACTCGCCAACAGGGCGGCACGGGTTTGGGACTGGCCATTTGTCAACAGCTGGTGAGTTTGATGGGAGGCTGTTTGACCGTCGATAGTCAGGAAGGGCAGGGATCATCCTTTCAGTTCGAGGTGCGTTTGCAAATCGCTTCAACGGATGACTTCATGGAGGCGGAGCATCCCGGCCTGCCGTCCATCAATGATGAGGATGAACAATATTCACGCTCAGTCCAGCTGCGTGCGGCCAAACCGCTTCCTCCATCGGGTATGCCCCCGGCTCGCCGATCGACCCGATCCACTCGCGTGCTGGTGGTGGACGATAACCCGACCAATCGGGCGCTGGCCGATATCGTATTGGCCGATTTGCACACGGATCGGGACTTGGTCAGCGATGGTGAAGCTGCCCTGACCGCCTGCCGCCAACAGCGCTACGATCTGATTTTAATGGACCTGCGGATGCCAGGCATGGACGGATTGGAAACCACGCGCCGGATTCGTCAGCTGGGCAACAATCCAAATTGCACGGTGCCGATCATCGGTCTGACTGCCGACATCCTTGGTGTCAATTATGAGGAATGGCGGGCGGCCGGTTTGACCGACTGTCTGTATAAGCCACTGAAAGTCGAAGTGTTGAGCCAAGTTTTGGCGCGATGGGGCATCGGGGGTTCGTCCCCTGATCCCTATTCGATACCCCGTTTTTTATGAGGTGATTTATGAGCCTTGACGTTGATCCTGACGACCTGCTCGACCAGGCTTACCTGCAACGCTTTAAGAGCAAGCCAGCACGGTGTCGCGATCTGATCCAGGCATTTCTGGACAGTACCCCGTCGATCCTGCACCAACTCCGACAAGCGCTCCAGCGACACGACCAGGAGGAATTTCGTCAGATGTTACACGCCCTCTATGGCGCGACAGAAACTGTGGGTGCGCGCGCCATGAAAGGGATTTGTCTTCCATTGAGTCGCAACCCGGACTTTGCGCAGCAACAGGCCGGTATCGACGCCCTTGAGAGCCAATTTCAGGAAACGCGCACCGCTTTTCTTGAGTTTTTGCGCACATTACCCATCGAAGCCGAGAGTTCCTTCCCGGCAACCACAACACAACGGCGTGTTCTACTGGTGGAAGATAATCCGCCCGCCCGGGAACTCCTGCATTTTGCGCTGGGTGACGATTACCAACTCCTGGATGCCGACCACGGGCACGCCGCCTTGGCGCTCTGTGCGGAGGATTCGCCACCGGACGTGGCGATTGTTGACTTGAATCTGGGGTATGCACCCTCCCAAGACGTTGCATTCTCTGGCTTGGAAGTCCTGCGGCGACTTCGGGGTACGCTACCGATGATCGTTCTCACCGTCGATCGCTCTCGCCATTCCATACAGGCGGCGGCTCAGGCCGGCGCTTGGGCCTATCTGGTCAAACCACCCGATCCTGATACTCTCCGCGCGACCCTGGAGGCCGTCTTGGCGCGGGCGGCGGAAGCGGATTACAGGGCGACGCAGCGTACAATCGACCGCGCGATTGGCATCCTGATGGGAACACTACACCTCTCCGACGAGGAGGCGCGCCGCCTGATCAAGCACTATGCGGCTGTCCGGCGGCGCAAAGCCGTGGAAGTCGCCGAGCAAATTATTCAAGCACAGGAGTTTCAGAACCGATTGGTGCAAGCAGCACGCCAGTTGCGGATGTTAGACCTCTCTGAGACTTGACCGCCGCGCGATCTCCCGGTAATTTTTAGCCCCTGTTGTACCCTGCTCAAGTCGGGGTACACGCCCCCACCGCCTGGGTAAGCCGGTGGGTTTTTCAAGGCTAGACGTCGCCTTTCACTGGTTCGATGCCAGACGGGCGGCTGATGCCGGGTCTCACCAGAAAGCGGTGCGACTTCGCTACGTGGTGCTTCGCGTTGCGCGAGGCATTGGGTGTGTGTTGTCGCTGTTTGGGAGGTGAGGCCATGTGGCTATTCCATCGAATGCCCTTTTTGTTAGGATTTGCCCCTTGCGGGGCGTTGACTTGGCGTGTCTGGCATTGCGAGGCCGACCGGGGGGAATTAACCCGCGATGACGGTTGCGCGGGCTTGATGGCGGACTCGACACCGCATGGAGCAACAAGGCGTGTTTCCGCAACGGCTAAAAATCCCCTCGCCGGAGGCGCGCACTGATGGTTAGCGCACAACAACTTCATCAGCAGAGCGTACTTGGCGGCGCGGCAGTCGAGAGTCCATGGGACGACGAACGGTTCCTGACTCTACTACAAGACCCCATCGGCGATCCCCGCTTGGACGACATCCCGGATACGACCAGAAATCAGGTGAGCCAAATCGCGAACGCGCTGTTGGCGAAACACATCGAACCGACGGTGAGGCGAGTGGCTGCGGTGGCACGGGAGTTGGAATTGCCGCTCCCCGAACCGGATCTGCTGGCAGGGTTATTGATGGAGATCTGGTGGATTCGATTCAACGAGATCGTCCCGGATGACGTTGAAGCATTACAAATTCATCTGAAGGGCGCACCGGCGCCAGATCATCCGTGCTGCCGCTTCCTTCAGGGACTGATTCATGAGCTGACTACGCACCCGCCGCTTTAACGACAAGCGGATGTTGTGGTTGCGACGATCGTTAAGAGGCAGCCTTGGTGAACAAGACGATTCGATTTTCAGTCTAATTGGATAGGGCGCTGGATTCGAGCAGGGCATTGACAGTCAGTGATCTTGTGCTCTAAAAGTCCTTAATCGGTGGTTTGGCGAATTGCCATTTTGGAGGTGCGCCATGGCCTTGGATGCCATTGACCATTATCTTCTCGGTCACGCCCAGCAGCAGCACGAACGCTGGTTACAACAGAATGTGTTTCAGACCCGGGAGCTGCAAGAGCAGTTGGCTGAACAGTCGGCGGCGAATCAGGGTCGTAAGGCGATCATCGACGCGTTGGTTGCTGCGTATAATATCAACGATTGGCAGAGTATTCAGACTATCCTTGGTGACTACAACACGCGGAATGCGATCTACCAGTCCAGGTATTTCCCGACTCTGAACAGTATGAAGCCTGCCTGAGATTTCAGGCGTTTTTCCCACCATCCATCGGCTTCACCTTTGCCGCGCCAGTCGAGCCATTCAGTGTTCCGGTGCTAACCCGGCTGGTGGCCCGCAATGCGGTGTCCACTGCGGTTCGGGTCGCTGCCGCCACATGGTGTTGCAATTCGTGATGATCCTGCGCCGAGTCGACCATTCCACCGAAAAGGCGCATGACGAAATCGGGCAACCGGTGAATCAGAGAAAAGCACCGGATCGTCAGGTCGACCGCCAGGAGCACGAACAGGATAACCAGACCGGTAAGAATCACTGGTCCGGTAGTGTTGCCACTGTTGGCATTGATGGCCGCCACGGTGAAGAGGCTGGTCACCACGGAGAGCAGGTAATAGCTGATCACCGTTGCGCCGAGTAGACCAAACAGCATCAGGGTGGGTCGTAGCAACAAATCGAAAAGCAGTAACCAGCCGGGCAGGGTCTCGGCGGTTAAGCCCTTACCATTTCTCAGAAACCCAACGGCCCAGACCGGGGCCGCCAGCAGCGCCTGGAATACCAGCAGAACCCAGTGCAAGCCCGCCAGTGTCCAGATGATAAACGGCGCCAGCGGCAGGTAAATCGCGGCAGTGAGGGCGAAGCCCAACAAAGCCAGCACTACAACGCCGATCACCAGGCCCGTCAAGCTGAGGGCGCCGGAGGCGTTGGGGCTGGTGACCAGGTCGGTCAATCCGCCCAAGGCTTGAGCCAGCCGACCTGCGCCGGAGGTAGTTGCGATCAGCTTTCCCAGAGCAGCGACGCTCAACGCGCTCAATACGACCGCAATCAAAGCGTGGCCGATCCAGGCGATGGCGAAGAGCGGATGGGTTTTACCGATCAGCGACTGCGTGATCCAGTCCAATGTGGCGCGTAGGAAGTCGCGCGACACGTCATCGAGGGCGCTGTTGTTCGGGTCGCCGGAGGTCAGCCCGAGACCGCCGTCGCTTTCAGCTTCCAGCACCACCGCTTCCAGGCGCTTGAAGCGGTCGGCGTAGGTCTCGATGTCCTCGCGCGGCAGCTTTTCCCAAATCCGGATCGGATAAGGTTCTGGCACGTTGAGCGCCATCTTGTTCATGTAGTCGCTTAGGGCGGCAAGTCGGTAAAACCAGCTCCCCGCCGTGAACCAGCCCTCGTTCTGGGCGCGGCCGGTAAATTCGGTGAA
>JAGRHM010000028.1 GCA_020445005.1 Candidatus Competibacteraceae bacterium
GAAGTGGATTCCAGTTCAGTGATGGTCAACGCTTCGACGCGCTTTGCCGACGGCGGCGAATACGGATTGGGCGCGGAAGTCGGCATCAGCACCGATAAACTGCACGCACGCGGTCCGGTTGGCGTGGAAGGATTGACCACTCAGAAATTTATCGTGCTGGGCGATGGGCATATTCGCCGTTAACCCAGGACCTCCAGGATTCCTGTTATTCCCATGTTAAATACCCCCCGCCCGATCGGCATTCTGGGCGGTACTTTCGATCCCATTCATTACGGCCATTTGCGGCCGGCGCTGGAGTTGCTGGAAACGCTGGAACTGGCCGAGGTTCGTTTCATTCCCTGCCGGATTCCCGCGCATCGCGGAACACCGCAAGTGACCGCCGAACAACGGTTGGCGCTGGTGCAGGCAGCCATCGCCGGACAACCCGGTTTTGTCGCCGATGACCGGGAACTGCGCCGCGAGGGAACCTCCTATATGGTGGATACACTGGCGTCGCTGCGCGAAGATTTGGGCCAAAAAACTCCCTTGTGTTTGATCGTCGGCGCTGACGCTTTTCGGGAGCTGCATACCTGGAGTCGCTGGCGAGATCTGGCTAAAGTGGCGCATATTGTCGTGATGCAACGGCCCGGCGCTTCGCAAGCATTGCCGGCGACGATGGCAGAATGGGCGACGCCCCGCATCGCACTGGACGCCGCAGTCCTGCGCACGCAACCGGCAGGCCGCATCCTGTTCCAACCCGTAACCCAACTGGATATTTCCGCTACGCAAATCCGCGCCTTGCTGGTGCGCGGCCAGTCACCTCGCTATCTGTTGCCAGAAGCGGCGCTGGCCTGCATCCACGACCAGGAATTGTACCGGTCACCATTTGTTGAAAATTCTGTTAATTCATGAGGATATGCGAAAATTCATGCAACTTGAGGTTTTAAAAAAGATCGTTGTTGACGCCCTGGAAGAGGTGAAAGCCCAGGATATCCGAGTGCTGGACGTGCGCAATGTGGCCAGCTTCACTGACCTGATGATTATTGCCAGCGGCTCGTCGACCCGTCAGGTCAAGGCATTGGCCGATAAAGTTGTTGAGAAGTGTCTCACGATCGGCGTTCGTCCGCTTGGCGTCGAGGGAGAACGCGAAGCCGAATGGGTGCTGGTCGATCTCACGGACATTGTGGTACATGTCATGCTGCCGCAGACCCGGGATTTTTATAATCTGGAGAAACTGTGGTCGGTGGATGTGGCCAGGGCGCTGAAGGGTTGATGATGTTTAGACATGAAAATCCACCTGCTCGCTGTAGGCGTTCGCATGCCCGGCTGGGTCAAAACCGGTTATGCGGAATATGCCGGACGCCTGCCCCGGGAATGCTCATTGAATCTGGTGGAGATTTCCGCCGGTAAACGCGGTGGGCATGCCGATATAGCCCGTCTGGTGCGCGCCGAGGGCGAACGATTGCTGGCGGCGGTTCCCTCAAATTCCCGGATCATTGCCCTGGATGAACAGGGCCGGGAATGGAATACGGTTGAGCTGGCGGAACGGTTGGCGAGCTGGCTGCAAGAGGGCCGCGATCTGAGCCTCCTCGTCGGCGGCCCGGATGGACTGGACGCCGTCTGTCGCCAGCGCGCTGAGCAACTCTGGTCCTTGTCCCGTCTGACCCTGCCGCATCCTCTGGTGCGCGTCGTAGTCGCCGAGCAGCTTTACCGGGCCTGGAGTCTGCTTAATCACCATCCCTACCATCGCGCCTGAGATTCTCAATGAGGAGTCACTCATGACAATGACTGGAAATTTCCTCGGCGCGTTCATCAAGGCAGCAGCCTTCGCTGCCGATAAGCACCGTCATCAGCGCCGCAAGGACGCCGTGGCTTCGCCCTACATTAACCACCCGATCGAGGTGGCCAACATGCTGGTCAGCGAGGGCGGAGTTACCGACTTGACGATTCTGTGCGCCGCAATTCTGCATGATACCCTCGAAGACACCCAAACCACGGCGGATGAATTAACGGCGCTGTTTGGGCCGCAAATTACCGCCATCGTTCTGGAAGTCACCGACGATAAAGCGCTGGCCAAGCATGTCCGTAAGCAGTTGCAGATTGATCATGCCCCACACCTGTCAACTGAAGCCAAACTGGTGAAACTGGCCGACAAGATCTGCAATCTGCGCGACATGCTGGCGTCGCCGCCCGCTGACTGGTCGGCGGTGCGCAAACAGGATTACTTCGACTGGGCGGCGCAAGTCATCAACGGGGTTCGCGGCGTCCATCCCGGCTTGGAAGCGGTTTTCGATGGACTCCTGGCCCGGCAAGACGAGTTATATTAGCCGACGGCCGTGAGATCACGCCTAAGGAGGAGGATGGTTGAATGGACAAGTCGCTCCTAATCACGATCTTCGTACCGACGACAAACGAGCAAGGAGAAGACTTCAAGGGCAAAATCGGTGAGTGCGCCACCGGCTATCCGGTCGGGAAGGACCTGATTTTGACAGCAGGCTACATCCTGAAACCGGGACCGCCATACTATCGCGATGAACGCTATTCAGTACGGATAGGCTGGCATTATTCCTGTCCCGGTGATCCAGCGGACTGGACCGAAATTGCGAATGACGACATCGTCTGGGAGGGGCAAGGCGAGCTAGACGCGGCACTGATTCGTTGCCGCCGGCCACCCGATGCGGTGGGATGGGGCATCGTTTCCCGCGATCGACTGCATGGTGGGATGCCGTGGATCAGCGAGGGCTTTCCTCGTGTCGCTAAGTACGACAGTCAGCCCAACCCTGGCAGATTCATCGGCACGGTATGCTCCAAAGCCCCAAACAAGCCTTATTTTGAATTGACCGTGGAAACGGGTCCCGAGGATGAGGAAAGTTGGAAGGGCATCTCGGGAATGCCGGTGTTCGTCGATCACAAAATCCTCGGCGTGGTGGGAAGCGGTCCACCCCATTTCAGCGTTAAAAAGCTCTATGCGACCCCGATGTGGAAGTTGCTCGAAGACGGCCGGTTCCGCAAATGGGTCGGTGACGATAAGCAAGCAGCGCACTTCCAAAAAATCCGGAGCAGGCTAATCGCGCTCATTCAGAGTTCGCCAGAGGCGGAGGACGCTATCCGGCGGGAACTGCTCGATGTCGCCGACAAGATGACCGGCTTCGATAAAGAGCGAGAGACTGGGAATTTCGTCGAACACCTGCTGGAAACTGACATACGCACGGCGATCCAAGCTCTGCGTGACGCGCACCGCTCACTTTGCGAGGAAGGTGGCGACCACACCGCCGATATTCTGGTCAAGGTTTCGCAGCTCATTGTGCCGGCGCTCTACGACTACGGCGTCGTGCGTTGGGCCGGCAGCCAATACGGCGATGGAAGCGCTGCGCTGGTCCTTTTACCCGCCTACACCAAGACCGTCGCCGAAATCATCATGGCCGGCACGGATAGGCGCGCGACGCGCTTTCGTCACCGCGAAGACGATGCAGACCAGCCCGCAGGTGAACTCAACCTGCCCCAAATGCCGGAGTGTGGCATCGACGCTGATAATGCCGAGGTCCGAACAGCTTTACAGCGGTACTTGAACAAAAAGTTCAATTTGGGTGAGTGCGACACATTCCGCCGCGCGCTCGATGACTACCTGTTAGCGACTTTTCCCCGCCGGACGCGCGGAGGATTAGAGATGGAAGATCGCATCAAATCCACCGCTGATTTGCTCGAAAGCAAGCGCCGGGACAGTGGTCAAACCTTCTACATGATCTTCGATCTGCCAAAGGACGCTGAAGGACAAAACGCCATGCGCGCTATGGTCGCATCGCTCAAGCGCGATTACTCGGCGCTCGCGTTTCTCTGTCTAAACGACTTCAGCAACGAGCGCGAGCGCGAAGAAATAAAATTGGTCGATCCCTTTTGCCGGATGCTCCCACTCAAGAAAACCGCTTTGTCATCTATCGGACCCCAAGAGAAACCATCTTCCATGAGTACGCAAAGGTTCAAGATTGCCCTCTCCTTTCCCGGCGAACAACGGGATTTCGTAAGACAAGTCGCGGCGCAGTTGGCCGACCGGGTTGGTCGCAGCCGTGTCCTGTACGACGAATACTACGAGGCTGAGTTTGCCCGCCTTGATCTCGACACCTACTTGCAGCGCCTCTATCACGACGAGTCCGAATTGATCGCTGTGTTCCTGTGCGCCGACTACGAGAAAAAGGAATGGTGTGGCCTCGAATGGCAGGCCATCCGCGATCTCATCAAAAAGCGCCAGACATTCACCGTTATGCCGTTGCGTTTCGATGATACAGAGATTCCCGGTCTATTCTCGACCGCCGGCTACGTCTGGATCGGCGGGCGCTCGCCGCAAGAAATCGCCGGTCTGATTCTGCAACGATTGCAAATCAACGCCGGGCAGCCTTCCCCATCCTCTCCATCGAGTCTGCCCAAACTTCCGGTACCGCCACCACGCGCTTTGGAAACCTGGCGGGAAAGACTCAATCAATTTGAAGATGACCTGGCGATAACGGCCGATCCGGCACGAAAATTCGAGCTTAAGAAGCTGATCGAAGAAGCCAAGGCCAAGATTCGTGAATTCGGAGGTTCGGTGTGAACGATCTTCCCAGGAAGCGCATGAAAAGCGTTGCAGGCGCTTCAGTGCCTCTGGGGCGACCCAAGGCTGCCCCGGAGCAGGTGCATGTCTTCGACCAGAAGGAAATCGACGCCATCGACGCCGCCCTGGCTGCCCGGCGCCCGTTGCTGGTGCGCGGTGAACCCGGCATTGGGAAAAGCCAGCTCGCCCGCGCCGCCGCCGTCGATCTCAAACGCGCCTACGTGCAGCACGTCGTCGATTCCCGCACCGAATCCCGCGATTTGCTCTGGCATTTCGACGCGGTCGCCCGGCTGGCCGACGCCCAACTCAAGGGCGCGTTGCGTGAATCCAAGATCAAGCGCCGCAGTCACTTGCATCAGGAGCTAACGGTCGAGAATTATTTGCATCCTCGCGCTCTGTGGTGGGCTTTCGATTGGGAAAGCGCCAGAAAGCAGGCTATCAAGGCCCGTCGGCCCGACGAACCGCCCCAACTCCCCGGCTGCGATCCCAAGAACGGCTGCGTGGTGCTAATCGACGAAATCGATAAGGCCGAGACCGATGTCCCGAACGGCCTGCTGGGAGCGCTCGGCGACGGTCGATTCACGCCCCAAGGGTCGACGGAGCCAGTTATGGCGATGGGCGAAGAACCGCCGCTGGTCATTATCACTACCAACGAGGAACGCGCCCTGCCGGATGCGTTCCTCCGCCGCTGTCTAGTGCTGCACCTGCGTCTGCCGGATCGGGATAATGAGTTGATCGACCATTTGGTTAGACGTGCTAAAGCGCATTTTGACGACGCCGACGCCGATCTGCTGCGCAAGGCCGCCGAACTGCTAATCCAGGATCGCCGCAAAGCTGAGCAGGAACGTTGGCTGCCGCTGCCGGGCCAAGCGGAATACCTGGATTTAGTGCGCGCCGTGCTCGATTTAGGGGCCGACCCGGAAGGGCGGATTGCGCTGCTGGATAAGGTATCGCGTTACGTCCTGAAGAAGCACCCGGGGACTACCGCGTGAAGCCAAGCGGTGCCTGTAGCCGCGCCGACCTGGTGCGGGCGCTGGCCAAGCGCGATCCCACGCTGGCCGACGCGCTCGCGGGTTTGATCGGGTTCGAGGTTGCTACCGAACCCACCCCGGCAACCGATGCGGTAACGATGACAATGGAGATGGGTGTTGCACTCGATGCGATTCTTGTCCGTCCACCGGAATATCAAATCGATGCCCGCCCGCTGATCGAAATTCCTTTCTGGTGCCTCGAAGACTACGAGGCTGTCGTGCCCGAGGAGCCCAGCCCAGAACGCCGGACCATTCCCGTCGAAACGGTCGTTTGGCGTAACCGCCCTCCTGCCCCGCCTGCTCTCCGCTTGCTCGCGTCTTGGCGCGAACTGCAATCGCGCTTGCGCATCGCCCTGGCCGAGCCGCGCGAGGGGCAGGAGATCGACGTTGATCGGATTGTGCGCCGCCTGAGTTGCGGCCAGTGGCTGAATCGCTTGCCGCGCGAGCAACGTCGCCGGTGGGGGTCATGCCTGCAACTCGTTATCGACCGCAGCGAGCATCTGGCGCCGTACTGGACCGATCAGGACCAGGTGCGCGGCGAACTGGGGCGGTTGTTTTCGGTTCAGGATCTGGAACAGGCCGTGTTCCACGAAGGCTTGGACGAGCCACGCTTGCTGAGCGTGTCTGTATCCGACGGTTATCGACCGCCGCCGGGCGGCGTGGTGCTGGTGCTGGGCGATCTCGGTTGCCTGACAGCGCGGGCGGTGGACGAGGGCAATCCCTGGCTCGATCTCGGACGGCGCATCGCAGCGGCCGGTAGCCGGCCAGTGGCGCTGCTGCCTTGTCCGCCCGAGCGTTGTTCGACGACCTTGCGGTCCGTTTGGCAACTCGTCCCGTGGGAGCGCCCTCGCAGTTCTGCGGTCACCGACCGCCGCATTTTGCGCCAGCGTGCGGAGCGTCTGTTGCGGCTGGTCTCTCCGGCCGTGCGCATCGAACCGGGCTTTCTGCGCGCGGTGCGCTTGAGTCTGGGCGCGGACGAAGCCGACGCCGGTACGGAGTCCGATGTCTGGCAGCACCCGGCCATTGCTAGCACCCACAGCGAGGCTGCCACGCTCGACCCCAATCGCGCCAAGGCATTACGCGCCGCCTTCGCGGCTGAACCCATCGACCGCCAGCGGCAAATACTGGCCCTGTTGCGCGTCTGGCGCGGCCCTCTGCCGCAAGAAATCTGGTTCGAGGAAATCCGCGAGCTCACGCCGGTTTCGCGCGAAGCGTTGCCCGAGGCGGCGGACCTGGAAGATGCTCGTTGCTTCTTCGATTCCATCGGCGACCGGCTCGAACCGACCCCCGATGGCTCCACCGATCCCGCCGTCGGTGCCTGGATAGATCGGGTTCGCGCGCGCGCCACCGACGACTTCTGGACCATTGATGAAGTCGGCACTCGCATGCTGCGCATCGATTGGTTGCGGAACCGACATCGCCCAGATTACCGACCTCCAGTCCCGTGCGACCCGGCGCTGCTACCGCCGCCGCTAGGACAACCCGAGTATCGTTACGAGTTGCGCCAGGAAGGCGATGAGCTGGTTGTGGTCCCGGCCCCGCCCACGGCGGCGGTCAGCACAACCGATGCGGGCAGCCTCTTGGGCACTCTGCGTACCGTCAATCAGCTTGTTCAAATCCTTAGAACCGCTCCCGCCAGCGCCGACCACGATCCTTCCTTCTGGCGCTCCGGCCAATCGCCAAGCTGGGCCGACGACTGGGGCACGGACGACTACGGTCACTGGGTCACCTTCAGCGTCGAAGGGGTCACCCAAAAAATGCGCTGGATCGAACCCGGCGTGTTCCAGATGGGTTCGCCGGAAAACGAGCCGGAACGATTGAGTGATGAAGGCCCCCAGCATCCCGTGACGATCGGCCAGGGCTTCTGGCTGTTCGACACCGCCTGCACCCAGGCGCTGTGGGAAGCCGTGATGGGCAAGAGCCCGAGCAGGTTCAAAGGCGATGACCGGCCGGTGGAAAACGTCCGTTGGAACGATTGCCAGGACTTCATCAAGCGGTTGAACGAGCGTCTGTCCGGACTCGACCCGACGCTGCCCTCCGAAGCGCAATGGGAATATGCCTGCCGCGCTGGGACGACCACCCCATTCAGCTTCGGAGACAACATCACCCCCGAGCAGGTCAATTACAACAGCAATTATCCCTACGCGGGTGGCAAAAAGGGTCGCTATCGGCAAGAAACCGTGCCGGTGGCCAGCCTGCCGCCGAACCCGTGGGGCTTGTACGAAATGCACGGCAAC
This sequence comes from Candidatus Competibacteraceae bacterium, assembly GCA_020445005.1. Taxonomy (GTDB): domain Bacteria; phylum Pseudomonadota; class Gammaproteobacteria; order Competibacterales; family Competibacteraceae; genus UBA2383. The sequence goes on from JAGRHM010000028.1 coordinate 7,833, forward strand.
GTCTGGGAGTGGTGCCAAGACCACTGGCACGATAACTACCGGGGCACTCCGGGCAACGGCTCAGCGTGGGAAGACCGCGATGTCGGCGCGGACCGTGTCCTGCGCGGCGGGTCCTGGA
>JAGRHM010000029.1:0-1695 GCA_020445005.1 Candidatus Competibacteraceae bacterium
TGGAATATGGCTGCCGCTATCTCCTGCTTGCCCAGGAAGCCAGCGATGAGGCCCTCCTTGCCGCTCTGTTCGGCCTGACGACGAATCCACCACCACCTCTTTGGTAACGCGACATGACAGATCAAAAATCCGACACTGACAGCACACCAACCAGTCCAACGCTCGACAAACCCACACAGCCTGCAAGCTCAGTGACTGCATCAAGCACACCGGCGGCGCCCCCTTCTCCACCTGCGCCTAAAAGCGGCCGGGGATTAGCGGCGTTCTCCTTGCTCATCGCCTTGGGTGCGGCGGGCGGCAGTGGCTATCTCTGGTATTTGTGGCAACAGGAACAGGCGACTCAGACCAGCAAACTGGATCAGGCGGTCAAGCAGGCGATCGCGCAGCGCGACACGGAATTTCAAGCGCTCAAAACCACGATCGGCGAACTACAGGCGCTCAAGGGTCCGATTGACCAGAACAAGGAGGCTGTGGGGCAATTACGCACCGAAGACCAAAATCTCAGGGAAAAATTGCTGGGGTTGACCGGCGACCTGCAACCTTTGAAAAACGCTCTTGAGCTGCAAAAAGGCGAAGCGGAAGTCGTCAACAACGAGATCAAACTGTTGCGAGAGAGCCATGAGGCGCACAAGAGTTCAACGCAAAAGGAACGGCGGACGCTTGACGAGAAAATCCAGGAACAGCAAACCCTCCTGGCCCAATTGAGCGAGCATCTGCAAAATCTGCAACTCAGCCATAACGGCCTGACAGACCATCTGGAAACCGTCAAAATGATCGCTTCCAAGGGCGGCGACATCAATGCTTTCCCCTTGGCGGAGGTTGATTATCTGCTGCGTCTGGCCGACACCAAGCTCAAGCTGGAGCGGAATGTGGATGCCGCTCGCCTCGCATTGAGCGCTGCTCAACAACAATTGCAGACGGTGGACGAAAAAGGGCTGGCGCCGGTGCAGACCATGGTCGGCGAAGCCATCGCCAGCCTGCGCGGCGTGCGACTACCCAATATTACCGCGCTCGCCCACAAACTGGTCGAGATGGAAACGCAAGTTAACGGCTTGCCATTAAAACTCAATTCGGATACGCCGGATATCAAGGATCGCGTGAAGCCTGCCAACACGGTCGCTTTAAGCGATGATGCCGAACGCTCCCAGTGGGATCGCATCAGCGAGGCGGTCTGGAATCAGTTCAAGGACATCGTCGTCATTCGCCACCAGCGCACCGAAGCGCCGCCGCTGATTGCTCCCGAAGACGAATTTTTCCTGCGCCAGAATTTACGGTTGGAATTGGAAACCTTGCGCACTGCTCTGTTGCGGGGCGATGCCCAGACCTTCCAGGATTCGTATAACCAGGTGCGCGACTGGACAGAGCGCTACTTTGATGTCGATGACCAAAAGGTCGGTGCATTCCTGGCTGAGTTGCAAGGTTTGCAAGCCGTGCAATTTAATCCCTATATTCCCGATTTAGCCGGTCTCAGAAAAGCATTCCAGGAGTTTATCACCCAACGATTGCCCATTCGCGCCATGCGCCCGGCATCGGCGGCTTCCGTTACCGCACAACCCGCGCCAGAAGCGGCGCAACCTGTCACAGCATCCACCGAGTCCGCGCCGGGAGCGGCGCAACCTGCCATGGAGTCGACTGAATCGCCGACGATGAAGAATGAGGAGGCGCAACCATGAGATTATTGCTCGGCATCATTAT
>JAGRHM010000029.1:1742-7964 GCA_020445005.1 Candidatus Competibacteraceae bacterium
AGCATGGGAGAATGGACGGTTGAAACCAGCCTGACTTTTTTTGTGATCTTCCTGGTTTTCGCCTTTTTTATCTTCTACTTGCTCGTGCGTTTGGCCATCCGGCTTTGGCAAACGCCCACCCAGACGCTGGAAGCCAATCAGCGACGGTTACAGAAAAGAGCACGCCGATTGTTTGATCTCGGCATTCGGCAACTCTCCGCCGGTCAATGGGCGGCGGCTGAGAAAACCTTGCTTAAAGGCGCAGATTCCAGCGAAAGCCCGGCTCTACACTACTTGGGCGCGGCGCGGGCCGCCCATCATCTCCACGATGTCAAGTGGCGGCGCGATTTGCATCTGCGCCGAGCCGAGGACTTGCCGGAATCTGACAAAACCACTGTGCAACTAACCCGTGCAGAATTCCTGTTGGAAGATGGAGATGCCGAACAGGCCCGCGCTATTCTGGAACCGTTGTACACCCTTAACCCTCGCCATCCCGGCGTACTGCAATGGCTGGCCAAGACCTATCAATCTCTGAAAGCCTGGGAACCGCTGCAAAAACTGTTGCCGGAAGTGCAGAAACAGAAGGCGCTAGGCGCTGAACTGTTCGCGGAGCTACAGGCCCAAACCTATCATGCGTTGTTGGAGATTACCGCTGCTGGCGGTTCCCTGGAAGCGTTGCGCGCATTGTGGAAACAGGCGCCGGTTGTGCTGCGCGAAGAGGATGAAGCCTTTCTGGTTGCTTACGCCACGGCTCTGTGCGAATGCCAGGCTATTGAGGATGCCGAGGCGCTGTTGCGCGAAGCGATTGATCGGCGCTGGAGCGCGAAATTGGTGGTGGGCTATGGCATGTTGGGAAGGGGCAACGCCACGTCGCAACTGGCGACCGCCGAAGGCTGGCTGGAGCGGCATGGCGATGATCCGTATTTACTGTTGACGCTGGGCCGACTGGCCAAGCGTTGCCAGCAAAACGCTAAGGCGCGCAATTATCTGGAACGCAGCATTCAGATCATGCCCACGCCGGACGCCTACCAGGAATTGGGCGACCTGCTGGAATCCCTGCATGAGCTGACTTATGCTGGCCAGTGTTTCCACGCTGGATTGCGGTTGATGGTGGGCAAACCGCATGAATGGCAGGGCGCGATGTTGCCCGCGACCGATCAGGCACAGCTTGCTGGCCCAAGTGAATCGCCTGTTCCAGCATCGGCGGCCTGATAGCCCACCATAGCTATTCACTCCTTACCCCAACCCTCCTCTGCGGGCAGGGCTGTTAAATTCTGTGTAGAGCGGGTTAGGGCGTCAGCCTATAACCCGCTGATCAGCTCGACTTCGACTGTGGCGAGCTACACGCTCCGCTAACCCGCCCTATCCATTGGATCAATAGGGCTTAACAGCCCTGCCCTTTAGCAAAGGGGGAAACGGCCTTTCATTCAATGACCGTCCGATTGATCATGGGATGATCGTCATCGCGCGGTCCAAAATCGCTGTCTGGGTGCCAAGCTACCACGTCAAGCGATTCATCCTGGGTAAAAAAGGAATGCTGGCAACCGGTCGGAATATACCAGCCGATACCGGGTTGCAACGGATACGCACCCCCGGGAGTACGGCACTCGCCCGTTCCTCCCATAATCACGCCAATCCGCACCGAAGGATGGGTGTGCGGCGTCTGGTCGGTGTGCGGTGGAATGTGCAGATGATTCAGGCAAGGCTCACCCCAGCGCGGCGGGCAAACCAGTAGCGTATCGCTGCATCCATCGATATAGCGCAAGCGCCCTGTCGCCTCCAGCGGGCCGCCGATTTGCCGCAAGCCGCGATAACCGGCCAAGGCGATAATCAGACCACAGCCGCCTTCCACCCAACCCCCGTCGGGCAGGACGAAAAACATCCCGTAGCCCACCTCGTAGCTGCCTGCGCCAGGATCGCGCAACTGCGTCTGACCCGCAGTCACCATGCCATAGCAGGTCGCGTCAACTGGCAGCGACAAGGTGTTTTCCACCCACCCCCAGATTTGCACCGAGACCAGGTCCAGTAGTAAACCGTGATGAATTTCGAGCCGTGTGAAAGCGTTCATAGTGCTGCTTGTCAAGCAAATGATAGCGGGAACCGGCCTGTAAGCCGGGTTCTGTCGAGGACGGCCATTCATCTGCGACGCTTGTCGCCAAGCGCCTGTAGCGACCTACCCAAGAGCCGTGCGGACCACACGTAAACGCTCCTCTATTTGGTCTTGCTCCGGGCGGGGTTTACCGTGCCGCGCCTGTTGCCAGGCGCGCGGTGCGCTCTTACCGCACCTTTTCACCCTTGCCGGTTCTTGCGAACTTGGGCGGTATGTTTTCTGTGGCACTTTCCGTCGGCTTGCGCCGCCCAGGCGTTACCTGGCGCCCTGTCCTGTGGAGCCCGGACTTTCCTCCATGCCGACTTGCAGCACAGCGACCGTCCAGCCGGTTCCCAAGGGCTAGTGTCCACTCATAGAGAATGTTTGGCAAGGGGATCGCGGGCGCTCACCAGGTGGGAAGTGTCCATTCCATTTGCCCTAATGCGCCTGGAATAACGCTTAAACCGTTTCTATTTCACGGAAGCAGTCATCGTCTGATCGAATCTCGGCGGAGGTCTGAATGTCAATCGCCAAGATGCTGCATTTTCCAATTCCCGACCTATTCTTTAGGAAATACCCGCACCCGCCGGATCAAGTGGTTTATCTCTTTGCCCGGTAGCGGGGCGGCGCTCCATCAATACCATTACACGCGCAGGACCGTCCATGACGATCAAAAACTACAGCGATCCCGATCCGCAGGAAACCCAGGAATGGCTCGACGCCCTCGACGCCGTCCTCGACGCTGAAGGGCTGCAACGCGCTCATCAACTGCTAGGCGAACTGCAAAGCAAGGCCCGCGCCGCCGGCGTCCACATGCCCTACAGCGCCAATACCCCGTACTTCAACACCATCCCGGTCGATCAGGAGCAATACACCCCCGGCGATCCTGGCATGGAATGGCGCATTCGCTCGCTGATTCGCTGGAATGCCCTGGCCATGGTCATCAAGGCCAATCGCATTACTTCCGAACTGGGTGGGCATATCGCCAGTTTCGCCTCCAGCGCGACTTTGTACGATGTCGGTTTCAATCACTTCTGGCATGCGCCCAGCGACGCGCACGGCGGCGATCTGGTGTTCATTCAGGGCCATTCCGCACCTGGCATCTACGCCCGCGCCTATCTGGAAGGGCGACTGAATGAGCAACAGTTGGACAACTTCCGGCAGGAAGTGGACGGCAATGGCCTGAGTTCCTACCCGCACCCCTGGTTAATGCCGGATTTCTGGCAATTCCCCACCGTGTCGATGGGACTCGGCCCCATCCAGGCCATCTATCAGGCGCGGTTCATGAAGTACCTGCATAACCGAGGTATCGTCAACACCGAAGGCCGCAAGGTCTGGTGCTTCTGCGGCGACGGCGAGATGGATGAACCGGAATCGCTCGGCGCCATTGCCTTGGCCGCCCGCGAGAATCTGGATAATCTGATCTTTGTCATCAACTGTAACCTGCAACGCCTCGATGGTCCCGTGCGCGGCAATGGCAAAATCATCCAGGAACTGGAAGGCGACTTCCGAGGCGCGGGCTGGAACGTGATCAAGGTGCTGTGGGGTTCCTATTGGGATCCGCTGTTCGCCACCGACAAGAAGGGCTTGCTGCTGAAATTGATGGAAGAGTGTGTCGATGGCGAATATCAGAACTTCAAGGCCAAGGGCGGCGCTTACACCCGCGAACACTTCTTCGGCAAGTATGAAGAACTCAAGCAGATGGTCAGTCACCTGTCCGACGAGGACATTTGGCGGCTGAACCGGGGTGGCCACGACCCGCACAAGATTTACGCTGCTTACGCCGCCGCGACCCAGCACACCGGCCAACCAACCGTCATTCTAGCCAAGACTGTCAAAGGTTACGGCATGGGCGTGGCTGGCGAAGGCAAGAATATCACCCACTCGCAGAAGAAGATGGGTGAACAGGCGTTGCGCGACTTCCGCGACCGCTTCCACATCCCAATCTCCGACGAGCAACTCAACGCCGCGCCGTTCTACAAACCGGCAGCGGACAGTCCTGAAATCAAGTATCTCCAGGAGCGCCGCGCAACATTGGGCGGCTATCTGCCGCAACGTCGCCGCACGGCTGAACCGTTGACGGTCCCACCGCTGGCCAGCTTCGACGCATTGTTGCAGGACACCGGCGAACGCGATATGTCCACGACCATGGCTTTCGTGCGTATGTTGACGCAACTGGCGCGCGACAAGACCATCGGCCGTTGCGTCATACCCATCGTCGCTGACGAAGCGCGCACCTTTGGCATGGAAGGCATGTTCCGCCAGATCGGCATTTATTCACCCCGCGGGCAACTTTACGAGCCGCAGGACGCCGACCAGCTCATGTTTTACAAGGAAGACAAGAAAGGGCAGATTCTGCAGGAAGGCATCAACGAGGCCGGTGCCATGTCCTCGTGGATTGCTGCGGGCACAGCCTACAGCAATCACGGCGTTAACATGATGCCGTTCTACATCTACTACTCCATGTTCGGCTTCCAACGCATCGGCGACTTGGCTTGGGCGGCGGGCGATTTGCAGGCGCGCGGCTTCCTGATTGGCGGCACCTCTGGACGCACTACGCTGGCGGGCGAGGGTTTGCAACACCAGGATGGCCACAGTCAGATTTTCGCCCAGTTCATCCCCAATTGCGTGTCCTACGATCCAACGTTCGCCTATGAACTGGCGGTGATTATTCAGGACGGTCTGCGGCGGATGCTCCAGGAACAGGAAAACGTTTTCTACTACATCACCACCCTGAATGAGAACTACCAGCACCCCGCCATGCCGGAAGGCGCGGCGGAAGGCATTCTCAAAGGCATGTACCTGTTCCGCCAAGGCGAAGGCGACGGTCCTCGGGTGCAATTGATGGGGTGCGGGTCCATCCTGCGCGAGGTGATGGCCGCCGCCGACCGGCTGCGCGAAGACTGGGGCGTGATCGCGGATATTTGGGCGTTGCCTGGCATCAATGGCTTGACCCGCGAAGGCCAGGATGCGGCGCGCTGGAATTTGCTGCATCCCACCGAGCCGTCCCGCAAGAGTTATGTCGAAACCTGCCTGACCGACTATCCGGGGCCAGTTGTAGCCGCTACCGACTACATGAAGCTGTACGCCGAGCAATTACGGCCTTTCATCCCGCGCCATTACCTGACGTTGGGGACCGATGGCTATGGCCGCAGCGATACCCGCGCCAAGCTGCGCCAGCATTTCGAGGTCGATCAGTACTACGTTACGGTGACCGCACTGAAGGCGCTGGCCGACGAGGGCCAGGTTCCAGCCGCCAAGGTCGCCGAGGCTATCGCCAAGTACGCTATTAACCCCGAAAAGCCGAACCCGGTCACGGTATAAGGGAGAGTTGCCTGTGAGCATCATCAAAGAAATTCATGTGCCGGATATCGGCGACTTCAAGGGCGTGGACGTTATTGACGTGCTGGTCGCCGCCGGTGACAGCGTGGATGTGGAAGCGCCGCTGCTCATGCTGGAGAGCGATAAAGCCAGCATGGAAGTACCCTCGCCGCTGGCGGGAAAGGTGCGCGAAGTCAGAATCAAGGTGGGCGACAAGGTCTCGGAAGGCGATCTAATCCTCTATCTGGATGTGGGGGAAAGCGTGTCTGCAGCGGAGCATCCCCCGACTGGCGGCGAGACGCAACCGACGGCAACCGGTTCCAGCGAACCCCGTGAAGTACGGGTCCCGGACATCGGCGATTTTAAAAATGTGCCGATCATCGAAGTGCTGATCACGCCCGGAGATCATGTCGAAATCGATACGCCGCTGATTACCCTGGAAAGCGATAAGGCTAGCATGGAGGTGCCTTCGCCTTACGCTGGTACGGTGCAAAGTATTGCAGTCAAGATCGGCGATCAGGTTTCCCAGGGCGATTTGATCCTGCTGTTGAGCGCGAGCGGCGCCGACGCCGACGCTAAACCGCAACTGCCGGACACGCTCAGTGCGATCACCCTCGGTCCGCGCGCGCCCAAACCGGAAGGCGCGCCCAAGCCGCCGCCGGTCGCCAAGCCTTCCCCACCCGTGGGTGAAGCCGCTGCCGCGCCCAGCTTCGCCAAGGTTCACGCCAGTCCCTCCATCCGGCGGTTTGCCCGGGAACTCGGCGTCGATCTGAACCGGTTGCCCAAGGGTTCCGGTCCCAAGGGACGCATTCTCAAGGAGGACGTGCAAGCCT
>JAGRHM010000030.1 GCA_020445005.1 Candidatus Competibacteraceae bacterium
GCGCCGCGCCCTGGAAACGGTCGAACCCCGGTCAATAATTCAAACAAAACTACGCCGGCGGCATATAAATCAGCGCGCCGGTCCGCTTCCTGGCCGCTGAACTGCTCCGGCGCCATGTAACCGGGAGTGCCCACCGCCGTGCCGACCTGGGTCAAGCTACCCGACATTTCCAGACGCGCAATGCCAAAATCCGTGACTTTGACCATGCCGTCAGCTAGCAGGATGATATTGCCCGGCTTGATATCGCGATGCACAACGCCTTGAGCGTGAGCATGACCCAGCGCCCGCAGCACCTGTAAGATGATCGCTACGGAATTGCCCAAGGGCATGGGCTGGCGATTCTTGAGGAAATCGCGCACCTCCCGACCCTGCACATATTCCATCACGATATAGGGCGCGCCGGCTTCCTCGCCATACTCGAACACGGTGACAATGTTGGGATGCAAACAACGCCCTGCGGCTCGCACTTCGCGACGGAATCGTTCCAGCCAGTCAATGCCGTCCTCACCGCCCAGCAAACGACGATGGATGGTCTTGATTGCGACTTGGCGATCGATAGCTGCATCATGTCCCAGATAGACCATGCCCATAGCGCCGCGGCCGAGCAGGCCCATGACGCGATAACGGCCTATGCGCGACGGCAAGGCGCCGCTGATTTCGCCGCTTTCGCTCATACTTCACCCATAGGCTGGTTTATGCTCAATTATTCGCCAAGCATCTTCAAGGCGCTTTCCAGACTCAAGCGCATCCGGTGGAAGGACTGAGACAGTGAGGAAATTTCATCGGAACCGGCCTTGATGTACTCTGGAACGTCAGCCTTGCCCAGACTAACCTCGCTGGCGATCATCGACATCTTTTTAACTGGGCGGATCACCACATAATGGAGCATGATGTTCAGCAACACCAACAGCAGCAGGAACACCCCACCGAGCAGGATCATGAACGTCACGAAAGTCTGTTGAGCGCGCGCCAGCGGCACCGACATGGGCACTGTGACGATTTGCGCGCCGATGATTTCATTCATCTTCCAGCCGAAACCGTTGCTAACGCCATACACGGCGGTCATGGTCGCCGGAGCGTCTTCGACCCGGCCATGACAGACCAGGCAATTCTCATTGTAAATCCCCAGGGGACGGGCCAGATTTAACATCCGTCCCGTAGGGGTATCGCGTTCAACGATTAATTCCTTGCGATCTGCATTATTGCGAAACTCGTTGATAATATCCGCTTCCCAGTCGTTGGCCCGATCATTGGGATTCGTCGGATTGAGCGCTGCTTCCTTGTAGGTGTACTCGGGGAATTTAGCGCGCAGCGCGTTAAAGCTTTGCGTTGCCGCAAAGGCAGCTACGCTTTCCGGGCGAAACTCGCGCTTTAGCTGTAGGCTCAGCAATGGTTGAATACGCTGGGCTGTATAGGCGCGCGCGCCCAGCGCGCTTTCCATCATGATCCGAGCATTTTGCAGCACTTCCTCGCGGGCGTTTTGTTTGAGCAACTGGTCGGAAAGATATGCTGTTAGCGCCAAGCCGATTACAAAAGCCAGTAGCAGCACCAGATTGAACTTCATGCGCAAACCCATGAGTAAACTCCTTAAGATAACGATAGGATGATCATGCTTAGCTGGTCGGCTGACAGCCGTGTGCAAAGCTGTCATGCGCCTTACTAAATCCGATGAGGCTGAATTGAATCGGGAATGACTGAGTCGTTGGCCAGGTCGGCCAGAAGCGCAAA
>JAGRHM010000031.1 GCA_020445005.1 Candidatus Competibacteraceae bacterium
GGGCATCACGGCCTTCATCGTGGAAAAGGATTTCAAGGGCTTCAGCCACGGCTCGCACCTGGACAAGCTGGGAATGCGCGGCTCCAATACCTATCCGCTGTTCTTCGACGACTGCGAAGTGCCGGAGGAGAATGTGCTGGGCGGGGTCGGAAACGGCGTTAAAGTGTTGATGTCCGGACTGGATTATGAACGTGCGGTGCTGGCAGGCGGGCCGCTGGGCATCATGGCGGCCTGTATGGATGTGGTGGTTCCGTACCTGCATGATCGCCAGCAGTTCGGGACACCGATTGGGGAATTTCAACTCATGCAGGGCAAGTTGGCGGACCTGTACACCACCTGGCAGGCGTGCCGCGCTTATGTTTACGCAGTCGGGCAGTCCTGCGACCGGGCAGATCATGCCCGCACCCTGCGCAAAGATGCGGCGGGCGCGATTCTGTACGCTTCGGAAAAAGCGACGTGGATGGCTGGAGAGGCGATTCAGACTCTGGGCGGCAACGGGTATATCAATGAATATCCTACCGGTCGTTTGTGGCGGGACGCGAAACTTTACGAAATCGGCGCGGGTACCTCGGAAATCCGCCGGATGCTGATTGGCCGGGAACTGTTCGCCGAGAGCGCTTGAAATGAGCGTAATCACTTCCCGGATCAATCCCCGCTCCGCCGAGTTCCAGGCGAATGCAGAGGCGATGCGCGCTCAGGTCGCCGATTTGCGCGAGAAGATCGCACAGGCGGCGCTGGGCGGCAGCGAAGCCGCTCGGCAAAAACATCAAGCGCGCGGCAAGCTGCTGCCCCGGGAGCGGGTGAACCACCTGCTGGATCCGGGTACGCCGTTCCTGGAAATCGGGCAACTGGCGGCTTACAGTCTGTACGACAATGAAGCCCCGGCAGCGGGCGCGATTGCCGGGATTGGCCGGGTGCAGGGCGTGGAATGCATGATTATCGCCAACGACGCCACGGTGAAGGGTGGAACGTACTATCCGCTGACGGTGAAGAAGCATCTACGCGGCCAGGAAATCGCCGAGCAGAATCATCTGCCATGTATCTATTTGGTGGATTCGGGCGGGGCATTTCTGCCCAAGCAGGATGAGGTGTTTCCCGACCGGGATCACTTTGGCCGCATCTTCTTCAATCAGGCGAATATGTCTGCTAAAGGCATTCCGCAGATTGCCATCGTCATGGGGTCCTGCACTGCGGGCGGCGCTTACGTGCCGGCTATGTCGGACGAGACGGTGATTGTCAGAAATCAGGGCACCATTTTTCTGGGGGGGCCGCCACTGGTGAAGGCGGCGACCGGGGAGGTGGTCACGGCGGAAGACCTGGGCGGCGGCGATGTGCATACCCGGCTGTCCGGGGTGGCCGACCATTTGGCGGAAAATGACGCCCATGCGCTGTACATCGCCCGGCGGATTGTGGCCAATCTTAACCGCGTCAAACCGGTCAATCTGGCGCTGGGCAAGGGTGAAGCGCCGGTTTACGACCCCGAGGAAATCTACGGCATCGTGCCGACTGACACCCGCAAGCCCTACGATGTGCGGGAGATTATCGCCCGGCTGGTGGACGGGTCGCGCTTTGACGAATTCAAGACCCGGTATGGAACGACGCTGGTCACCGGTTTCGCCCAACTGCACGGTTACCCGGTGGGTGTGGTCGCTAACAACGGCATTCTATTCAGCGAGTCGGCCCAGAAAGGCGCGCATTTTATTGAGCTGTGTGGGCAACGCGGCATCCCGCTGGTATTCCTGCAAAACATCACCGGCTTCATGGTAGGCCGCAAGTATGAAAATGGCGGCATCGCCAAGGACGGAGCGAAGATGGTCACCGCGGTTTCGACTGTGCAGGTTCCCAAGATCACGGTACTGATCGGCGGCAGTTTCGGCGCGGGTAATTACGGAATGTGCGGACGCGCTTACTCACCCCGCTTCCTGTGGACCTGGCCGAACAGCCGGATTTCGGTGATGGGCGGCGAGCAAGCGGCTAGCGTACTGGCGACCGTGCGCCGGGATGGCATTGAGGCCAGCGGCGGCGTCTGGGGCAAGGAAGACGAAGAGGCGTTCAAAGCGCCGATCCGCGAACGGTATGAGGAGCAGGGCCATCCCTACTACGCGACGGCCCGCTTGTGGGATGACGGGGTGGTCGACCCCGCGCAGACCCGGCGCATTCTCGGCCTGTCTCTTTCCACGGCGCTGAATGCGCCGATTCCGCCAACCCGCTATGGCGTTTTCAGGATGTAAGTCATGTACGCAACGCTGGAAATCGAATCTGTCGGGCTGGTCGCGACGCTCTGGATGAATCGCCCGGAATTGCACAACGCCTTTAATCCGCAGTTGATTGCTGAATTGACCGACGCCTGCCGGATGCTGGATGCCGATGCCAACGTGCGCGTGGTGGTTCTGGCCGGTCGTGGCAAGAGCTTTTCGGCGGGCGCGGATCTGAACTGGATGAAAGCGGCGGGTCAGGCATCGGTCGAGGACAATCTGGAAGACGCTCGGCGGTTGGCGGCGATGCTGCGCACCCTGGCGGAATTGCGCAAGCCGACAATTGCCCGGGTGCAGGGCGCGGCGCTGGGCGGCGGGATGGGCCTGGCGGCAGCTTGTGATCTGTGCGTTGCTTCAACTCGGGCGGTGTTCGCCACTTCGGAGGTGCGCTTCGGGATTACGCCAGCGACCATTAGTCCTTATGTGATCCGGGCGATCGGGCAGCGGCAGGCGTATCGCTATTTTCAGACCGCGGAACGGATTAACGCTCAGCGCGCTTGGGAGATCGGTCTGGCCCATGAAGTGGCTGCGCCGGAAGAGTTAGACGCCCGCATCCAACAACTGATTGAGGCGCTGTTGCCAGGCGGGCCGCAAGCGCAGGCGGAGGCGAAAGCGTTAATTCGGGCGGTCGCTGGTGAGCCGATGAGCGATGCGCTGATGGAGGATACCGCCCGACGTATTGCGACCCTGCGCGCAACGCCAGAGGCCCGGGAGGGATTGGCGGCGTTTCTGGAAAAGCGAGCGGCGGCCTGGATTGCCGTGACGGAGAGATAGAGCGATGTTTCAGAAAATTCTGATCGCGAACCGGGGGGAAATCGCCTGTCGGGTTATTAAAACCGCGCATCGTCTGGGCATCGCTACGGTTGCGGTGTATTCCGAAGCGGATGCGGATGCTCGCCCGGTGCGTTTGGCCCGGGAGGCGGTGCTGATCGGTGCTGCTGCTGCAAAGGACAGTTATTTGTCCATTGAGCGGATTATCGCCGCCGCCCGGCAAACCGGCGCGCAAGCTATTCATCCCGGCAGCGGCTTTCTGTCCGAGAATCCGGATTTCGCCGAGGCTTGCGCCGCCAGCGGCATCGTATTCATCGGACCGCCCGTCGAGGCAATTCGCGTCATGGGCTCCAAGAGCGTTGCTAAAACGCGGATGGCGCAGGCGGGCCTTCCATTGATTCCGGGTTATCACGGCGATCGCCAGGAACCGGATTTTCTGCAGGAGCAAGCTGACCAGATCGGTTATCCGCTGCTGATCAAAGCCAGCGCCGGCGGCGGCGGAAAGGGAATGCGCGTAGTGGAGCGCGCGGATGATTTTGCGGCGGCGCTGGCGTCCTGTCAGCGGGAAGGGGCGTCGGCCTTTGGCGATGCACGGGTGCTGATCGAAAAATATCTGGCGCGTCCGCGTCATGTGGAAATCCAGGTGTTCGGGGATACCCACGGCAATCTCGTGTATGTGTTTGAACGGGACTGTTCGGTGCAGCGCCGGCATCAGAAGGTGCTGGAGGAAGCGCCTGCGCCGGGGATGATGCCGGAACGTCGTGTGGCAATGGGTCAGGCGGCGGTTGCGGCGGCGCAGGCGGTTGGGTATGTCGGGGCTGGAACCGTGGAATTTATCGTCAACCCGGATGGTGCATTTTATTTCATGGAGATGAATACGCGATTGCAGGTCGAGCATCCGGTGACGGAGATGATCACCGGGCTGGATCTGGTGGAGTGGCAGTTGCGCGTAGCGTGGGGAGAGCCGTTGCCGCTGACGCAGGAACAGTTGCAAATCCACGGCCACGCGCTGGAAGCGCGGATTTACGCGGAAGATCCGGCCAAGGGTTTTCTGCCGTCCACGGGTCGATTGGTGCATCTGGCCCTGCCGGAAGAGAGTCTGCATGTCCGGGTCGATACCGGGGTGGAGGAGGGCGATGAGATCAGCTCATTCTACGACCCAATGATCGCCAAGCTGATAGTCTGGGACGCGAGCCGGGAGCAGGCGCTGGCCCGGATGCTGCAAGCGCTGGCGCAATATCGGATTGTCGGCGTTGCCAACAATGTGGATTTCCTGTCGCGGCTGGTGGCTTCGCCGGCCTTTGCGCGGGCTGATCTGGATACCGGACTGATTGAGCGCGAACAGGATTTCGTTTTCGCCACTGACGCGCCCATTCCCCGTGAAGTGTTCCTGGTGGCGGCGCTGGCGACGCTGTTGCGCGAGGAGGCGCGGGCGAGCGCAGAAGCGGCAGTGCATACCGATCCGTTATCGCCCTGGCACTGGCGCGATGGCTGGCGGCTGAATTCCCGGGCAGAACGTCATTTGTTGTTCCGGGCCGGGGAGCTGGAGAAAACCGTGGGGGTGCGTTATGCCGAGCGCGGTTATGCGCTGGAGCTGGATGGGCAGGAGACGCGGGTGCGGGGCGAGCTGGGGCCGAACGATACGCTGTGGGCGGATCTGGGCGGGTTGCGGTTGAATGCGACGGTGGTGGTGGCCGGAGAGCGGCGATATGTGTTCCTTTACGGTCGCGCCTGGCCGCTGGCGCGGGTTGATCCGTTGTACTACAGCGGTGAAGGCGGCGGGCAGGAAGGCGGATTGCTGGCGCCGATGCCCGGCAGCGTGATCGCTTTGCTGACGCAGGTGGACGTGCTGGTGGAGAAGGGTGCGCCGTTGCTGATTTTGGAGGCGATGAAGATGGAGCACACGCTGACTGCTCCGGCGCGTGGGAGGGTCAAGTCCTTCCGGTTTGCGGTTGGCGATCAGGTGAGCGATGGGGCGGAACTGGTGGAGTTTGAACCATTACTGGGATGATCAGAGGCGTAACTACGCCTGACAGGCGATCCACATCGTAAGTCGGGCATAAGCGTAGCGTTGCCCGACAGGAACGCGCATATTGCACTAACCAGCCATGCATGATAAGCATGGGTTAAAATCTGCAGCGGCCGGTGCTGAACCGGTCTTGATCATCTCAATCTCGTTGAACAGGAAAAACATGAAATTAATCAATATATTGCTTATAACGATAGCCCTGATCGCAGGTAGTTTGACCACTCCCGCGCTGGCCGGCGACGTCGATCCGCTATTCGTCAACATGACCACCGACGATGCCCACCGTGCCAGCATGGCAATCACGTTCGGCAAGGCGCAAATGGAGCGCGGGCACCCGCTGACCGTTTTTCTGAACGACAAGGGAGTCTTTGTCGGCGCCAAGAACAATGCCGCAAAATACGAAGAACAACAAAAAATGTTGAGTGAGATCATGAGTAAAGGTGGTGTGGTTATCGCCTGTCCGATGTGCATGAAGCACTACGGCGTTGAAACAGCCGACCTGCTGCCAGGAATTCAAGTCGGCAAGCCGGAGCTGACGGGGGCCGCCTTGTTTAAGGACAACACCCAGACGATGAGCTGGTAGCCATCTCTTAATATTTGCAGCATCAAGCTGTTTCGGAGAGACTGGGCGCGCTTGTTCGGTCTCTCTTAACCTTCGCTTCACACGCGCGCTTTTCATCTGCCTATCATCACGCTGAATCAACTTCATGTCTCCTTCTGACTCTTCTCACGCCGCTGAACGTCTGCTCACCTTGCAGGAAGCCATCGCTATCGCGCTGCAATCCATTCAGCCGATTACTGAAATCGAGTCAGTTCCTTTGCTTGGCGCTGAAGGGCGGGTGCTGGCAGGTGATCTGCTGGCCCGCCTGGATGTTCCGCCTGGCGACAACTCGGCAATGGATGGTTTCGCCGTGCATTGGAGTGACCTGTCGCCTGACGTAACGACTCGGCTTCCCGTGATCGGCCAGGCGCTGGCCGGTCACCGTTATGCTCACCCCGTTCCGCGTGGCGCGGCGGTGCGCATCACCACCGGCGCGCTGCTTCCTGAAGGGCCGGATACTGTGATCATGCAGGAACACTGCCGCATCGCTCCGGATGAAACCTGGGTGGAAATTGAATCCAGGACGACGAGCCGGCTTCGACCGGGCGAGAATATTCGTCGACGCGGCGAGGATGTTCAGGCCGGAACGATCTTCTTGAACCACGGTCGCCGACTGCGTCCACAAGAAATCGCCTTAGCCGCCGGGCAGGGGCTCACTCATCTGCAGGTCATTCGCCAACCTCGGATAGCCGTAGCATCCACCGGCGATGAACTGTATGAACCCGGCGTGGAACTGCCGCCTGGCGCTATCTATGAATCGAATCGTTATCTGTTGATCGGCCTGCTGCGCCGACTTGGCTGCGCCGTCACTGACCTGGGCATCCTGCGCGACAACCGGGATGCTTTATTGTCCACCTTGCGCTGCGCTGCCGCCGATCACGACGTACTGTTAACTTCGGGCGGCGTCTCGGTGGGGACCGCTGATCTTGTGAAGGAAGCAATTGCTGAATTAGGCCAGATCGCATTCTGGCGATTGGCGGTCAAACCGGGTAAACCCGTGACCTTCGGGCGCATCGCAGATTGTCTGATATTGGGTTTGCCGGGTAACCCTGTGTCAGTGATGATGTCGTTCCTGCTGTTCGCCCGGCC
>JAGRHM010000032.1:0-279 GCA_020445005.1 Candidatus Competibacteraceae bacterium
TGCGCAGCTTCGGCGCCCGCGCCGGTGCGGTATCTGCAAAGGGGTTGCTCGTACAGCTATGGTGACGTATCGCGTGATTCCACAATGCCCGCATATGTCTGCGGTACATGTTCCAGCTCTCTTCCTTCGCGCGACTCAGCACGGCCGACCGCCACTTGCGGACCTCAGCGGCGTTGACCTCTTCGATCAGGCAAAGGGCGGTGTTTTCGGTAAAGCGCCGGGCGATGTCGCGGTAGAGCTTGTTGGTGGCGGGCCGTAGCAGGCGTTCCGAAAGGTAGT
>JAGRHM010000032.1:315-1363 GCA_020445005.1 Candidatus Competibacteraceae bacterium
CAGGGTTCATCATTCCAACTCATCCTTGTCAGAAGAAGCCGGCGACCTTACAGGACGCTTCAACTGGTCGGCATTGAGAAGTGTCAATACAGGATTGGGTTCACAGATCTCAATCCCGAGCGTCGCTTCAGGGTCGGGAATTAGCATTACCTTCACCGTTGACGATCTGCGGTCTTTTGCTACCTGGCAGGTCCAGACGTTGGTGTCCTTCTCAGTCTTCGCGTGGAGCCTGAGCTTCTGGAAGCGCTTCTGAGCGCGCTCCCAATGGTGGGGGCTGAAGTCACGGAATATCCCCGGTGTGATCAAGGCGAGACCTTCGGTCAGGATGTGCACGCGTGCGCGGGGCGTGTTGATCTCGATGCGCCCTTCACGAATGTTGGCTTTCAGCCATTCGACAAAGCGCTGTCCGAGGTCCGTGTTGCCCTCGTCGTCGGCCGATGGATCGGTCGATGTCGTAGCCAGCGCCGCTACCGAACGGCCCCCGTCCGTGTTCCCCTGACCGATCGTCGCCGGATCTGAAGGGGCAACCTTTGGCGAGTCGATATCCGGTACCTTGCGCGATACCGCACGACCGGCCGGCAGTTCCGAGTCGTCAGCGCGCGGGATCTGGGGCGCGGTGGGTTCTTTCCCAAGAGGTTCAACACACCGATCATCTCGTGCTTCAGCCCTCGCTGTACCAGAAGCGGGAGGTTGCGCAGACGGCGACACCGAAAGGTTGGTGGTTGGTACGTCCTTGAGATCTGGCCAGATCTGAGACAGTTCCATGCGCAGACACGACAACGTCTGACACCAGTCACCGATCCGGATTTCGCAGAACCAGACCGCCTTATCACCATTGGCCTCGATGATGTGCCATTGCTGCAGCTCATCCATCAGCCGATCGTTGCGCCCCGGGATTCCCGTCTGACCTTCCTTCGTCAGATGCTCCCGCAAGTCGTCGAGGACCCGCTTAGACACAAGCCACAAGCTACCTTCAGAAACGAATCCGGGCGCGCCTGGGCGGTTGAGCGTTATCGTCCCTGCACGGACCATATGGCGTAGACCGGTC
>JAGRHM010000032.1:1412-24392 GCA_020445005.1 Candidatus Competibacteraceae bacterium
GAGCGTGTGCGCACGCCACCGGACAGGTCGCGCGCGACCGAGGTGCTGTCCGCCGCATGAGCGATCGTTGCTAAAGGCCCTGCATCCTCGGTCCCGCTGATGGTCGCAAGCCATGCATCAAAAACGACGGGTTCCGACGCAAGCCAATTCAGCCCGACCTGCGGCAATATCCTATGCACAAGGAGCGGCGGCATCAGTGCATGCCGGTGATACTCGCGTTGCGGGTTGAAGCAAAATCGGTATTGAGCCCCAATGGGGAGCATAGCCGTCAGTGGCTGCCACACTTGCGGTTGCGCGTCGGCCGGCGAGATGTAGGTAACCACAAGGTCGGTTATAGGCTTGCCAACGTCGTGGAGCAGGGCAGCAGTTACGGTAGCGTAGGTCCAGAGGTCCTGCTGGCTTGCAATTTGCTCGGCTGGTGCGCCCGTTGGCAATAGCTGGTTTCGGCGCAGTGTCAGTGCTTCGAGTATCGTCTCGACGCCATGTCGCAATAGCCCCCCAAGCTCAGCGTGATGATGTGCCTCTGAAGCCGGTAACCGCTGGCAAAGTGAAGCATAGTTATGGAGGATGGGTAGATAGACTTCCTGCCAATGGTGCACAGGAAGACCAACGGTGCTGCGGATAGATCGCAATAGCTCGTGGAAGGGAGACAGCAACTGAGACGGGGAGTCCACGGGCAAATATCCCGCCGCTATCGGTTCAGTTGGGTTGCTGATTGACAATGTGCGGGGCCACATGAGCCGTAGGATGCATGTTTGCAGGTGTTTTGGGCTTATCAATCCCTTCCGAGTGAGGGTGGGATTTCTTTTTGCGAATGGAAGGCGTTCGTTGCTGAATAGGGCAAGTCACTAGCCGACCAAGGGTGACGGGTGACGGTGCCGTGATGCCGTAACGCTTGACGCTTTTTGAATGGCGGGTGAGGATATCAAGTCTCGACACCGGCCACGGTGCCGAGTCTCGGCAGGTCCTGCGGGCTTGCTGTGAAATCTGGCTAGTTCGAGTACTCGGCTAGCTGCCGCTTCGTCCCCATGAAGGGGCGATCGGATTTCCTTTTACGTTTAAGGAGCCGATCGTGCCCAAATCTATTTCCAAACTTCGTATTGCGACTTACAAGCGCCAGCAAGGTCGCTGTTTCTATTGCGGCCTGCCAATGTGGCTCAAGAACGCTGATGAACTGACCGCCGAGTACGGCGTCAAGGCCAGCACTGTCGTGGGCCTTCAATGCACGGCCGAGCATCTGGTCGCGCGGCAGGATGGCGGCGCCAACGCCGCCGACAACATCGTTGCCGCTTGCAAGACGTGCAACGGACGCAGACACCGCAAGGCTGTGCCCCTGAGCCCCGAAAATCATCGCCGACGCGTGCGAGCGAGGATCCTGGGCGGAAAGTGGCATCCGCAGGCCTTGGTGCAGCTACTGCATGATAGGGCGCCATAGGCTCGGCCGCCGGGGGGGTAACCACAGTAACCAAGGCAGCGTTCACGCGCATCTGGTTGCCATCAGGCAGGGCCCGAAGAAGCTGGACTACGCGTGGATTGCTGCTACTCAGGGCTCCTTCATCAACGCCTCAGCCGATATGTGTCACGAGGCCTCGTTGCTGTGGTAGGTTACGGGGCTGATGCGCGGCAATGGATGTGCACGTTTCTCAATGAAAAATAACAAGTTTTGCGAATATATCGGCCCCTTGAACCCACTGAAACCAGTTGCGTCAACGCGGCATGATCCGCTGCGCGGGATGTCCTGAAATGCAAGTCACTGCCCAACAACTCAAGTCGGCCCTTTGGGATGCGGCCAACACGCTGCGCGGCTCTGCCGTCGACCGCACCGACTGGAAGGGCTACATTCTCCCGCTGCTGTTCTTCAAACGTATCAGTGACGTCTGGGACGAAGAGACAACCGAAGCAGCCGAGACCTTCGGCGACGCTGACCCTTCGCTCTTTCCCGAGGTCCACCGGTTCACGGTCCCCGATGGCTGCCACTGGCGCGACGTGCGGGAGACCGTCTCCAACGTCGGCACGGCGCTGCTCCGGGCAATGCAGGAGATTGAGCGCGCCAACCCGGACACGCTCTACCGTGTTTTCGGCACCGCGGATTGGGGTAACAAGGAGAAGTTCACCGACGAACTGCTCAAGGACCTGATCGAGGGCTTTTCGTCGATCCCGCTGGGCAACAAGTCGGTCAGCACCGATGTGCTCGGTGATGCCTACGAGTACCTCATCGGAAAATTCGCAGACGTTACCCGCCGCAATAAGGCGGGCGAGTTCTACACCCCGCGCAGTGTCGTCCGCATGATGGTTGAGATCCTCGACCCAAAGGAGGGCGAGTCAATCTACGACCCCGCTTGTGGCACCGGCGGCATGCTGCTCGGCGCGATCGAGCATGTGGCTCGACAAGGCGGCGACCCACGTACCTTCTTCGGCAAGATCTACGGCCAGGAGAAGAACCTCACGACCTCGTCCATCGCCCGCATGAACATGGTCCTGCACGGGATCGAGGACTTCCAGGTCGCCCGCGAGGACACCCTGCGGAACCCAGCATTCAGTGACGCCAGCACGGGCGGCCTGCTGACCTTCGACTGCGTCATCGCCAATCCGCCCTTCTCGCTCAAAGAGTGGGGCCGCGACATCTGGGAGGCCGACCCCTGGGGCCGCGCCAAGTACGGGGTCCCACCGGAGAGCTATGGCGACTATGCATTCGTCCAGCACATGATTGCGTCGATGGCGGAGAGCAAGACAAGCCGAATGGCCGTTGTGCTCCCTCAGGGCGCGTTGTTCCGCAAAGCCGCCGAGGGCAAGATCCGCACCGCACTGCTCAAGGAGGATCTCATTGAGGCGGTCATCGGTCTTGCACCGAACCTCTTCTACGGCACCCAGCTCGCCGGCTGCGTAGTGGTTCTGCGCCGCAAGAAGCCTGCGGAACGAAAAAAGAAGGTGCTCATCATCGACGCATCGAGCCTGTTTCGGAAGGGCCGCGCGCAGAACTTCCTCGATCCGGAGCACACCGAGGAGATCGTCTCCTGGTATCGCGCTTTCGGGGATGTCGAGGACCGCGCCAAGGTCGTCTCGCTGGAAGAGATCAAAAAGGAAGGCTGGACGCTGAATATCTCACGCTACGTCCTGCCGCCAATCGGCGAAGACATCCCACCGCTGCCAGAAGCGGTCGAGGCGTTTAAAAAAGCCCTGGCTGACGCCCGCCAGGCTGAAGACCATTTACGTACCGTGCTGACCGACGGGGGCTGGCTGCAATGAGCCAAGAGAGCATCAAGATCGAGTCCAAGGACCTATCCGTCGAGGATCTGTTCAAAGACTTCTACACCGTACCGGATTTTCAGCGCGAGTACGTCTGGGAGCGAGAGCAGGTCGAGAGACTGCTGCAAGATGTTCAAGACGAATTCTTCGACGAGGATGGCCAGCTCATCAAAGGGCCCGAGTACTTTCTGGGCAGCATTGTTGTATGCCGGGGTGACGATGGCACGCTGAGCCTGATTGACGGTCAGCAGCGCATGACAACCATTTTCCTGGTTCTCTGTGCAATTCGTGACTTGCTAAAAGAGACGGACGAGACCCCCAGCGACACGCTAAAGGGGCAAATTGCCGCGTCCTCGATCAACGATGTGGGAGATGAAGTGTTCCGTCACCGGCTGGTACTCCAGTACGACGACAGCAAGGGAATTCTGGGAAAAGTTGTCGACGATCCGGCTCACCTGGATGAGGTGAAAGAAAAGACAACATCGGTTCAGCGCATCAGTTCAGCCTACAGCGACATCGTGGAGTTCCTGCGGGCCAACGATGACAGCTCAACAAAGAAGCTGAAACTCTTCTACGCGACCTTCACCAAACGGGTGAAGCTTATCCGCATCATCACCCCCTCACTGACCAACGCGCTCAAGGTTTTCGAGACAGTTAACGACCGGGGAGTCGGTCTGAATGCGATGGATCTGCTGAAGAATCTGCTCTTCATGAAGACCTCGCCCAACGAATACTCCAAGCTGAAGCAGCGCTGGAAGGACCTGATCGATAAGCTTGATGGCTGCCACGAGAAACCACTACGCTTTCTTCGCTACTACATCATGGCGCACTTCGAGCTGGATTCGAATAAACCATTGCGCGAGGACGAAATCTACGACTGGTTCACCAGGAACACCAAAACAGTCGGGCTGAATGATGCACCTCTGGTGTTCGTGCAGACGCTCATCGAGTGCGCCGAAGCATGGTCGCACTTCCTTGAGGGCAAGGACGTCAAAGGAGCAGAGAATCCTTACCTGAAGAATCTCAAGCTGTTGAGTGGCGCCGCTCGTCAGCACTTCATTTTGTTACTCGCCGGCCGGCATCTTCCGCCGGTCCGATTCTCGAAGCTGTGCCGCGCCATAGAGAATCTCTTCTTCTGCTACATCATCACCCGCGAGCCCACGAAAACGTTCGAGCGCAACTTCGCGATCTGGGCTTCTGACTTGCGTGCCGCATCCGACGAGGAATCGCTCGCCGCATTCATCGAGAGCCGATTCACCTCCGATACGCTCAAGCGTCGGGGAAACTTCGATTTCGTTTTTCAGGAACTGAGGCAGTCGCGCATTCAGCAGTACCGCATGCGCTATATCCTGGCCAAGCTGACGCAGTATGTTGAGCAGCAGGCCTGGAGCAATACGGCACACGACAACCTCGATCAGTACATAGCCAACACAGTCGAGGTGGAGCACATCCTCCCGCAGATCCCCACACAGGAGGTCAGGGACGCCTTCGACCAAAATGAGCAATACGAAAGTTATGTGGAAAGGTTGGGCAATCTCACGCTGCTGGAGAAGACCATCAACACATCGGTATCGAATGACCTCTACGCCAAGAAACTGCCCGGCTACCGACAGTCTTCGTTCCTCCTTACGAAATCGCTCGCCGAGAAACCCCAGGTCGGTGTGAATACGCAGTTGAACCGTGCTGTGGAGCATCTGATCTCTTTTGACCAGTGGACCTCCAGTTCAATCGAGCGACGTCAACTGATGCTGGCGCGGCTGGCGGCGTTTGTCTGGGACATGCCCGGAGACCGGAAGATGCCGGATGAACAGGAACCGAACCACCCCGAAGCGATGGATAGCGATGCAGGCTAATCCTCTCTCACAGAAAGAGCTTGAGTCCTACCTCTGGGGCGCTGCCACCCTGCTGCGCGGTCTGGTCGACGCCAGCGACTACAAGCAGTACATTTTCCCGCTGCTGTTCTTCAAGCGGCTCAGCGATGTCTGGGACGAGGACTACCAAGAGGCATTAACCGACACCGAAGATGCCGAATACGCGACCGCTACCGCCAACGACCGCTTCACGATCCCGGACGGGGCGCACTGGAAAAACGTCCGCCTGGCCCCGAAGGATGTCGGTCGCGCCCTGCTCACTGCCTTCCAAGCCATCGAGTCGGCCAACCCGCGGCGCCTGGAGGGTGTCTTTGGCAACGCCTCCTGGACCGACAAGGCCCAGATGCCGGACTCCACGCTCAAGAACCTGATCGAGCACTTCTCCAAGCACACCCTGAGTCTCGCCAACGTGCCCGAGGATGAACTCGGCAACGGCTACGAATACCTCATCAAGCAGTTTGCCGACGACAGCGGCCATACCGCCCAGGAGTTCTACACCAACCGGACCTTGGTCCACCTGATGGCGCAGATGCTGGAGCCCCAGGCCGGCGAGTCGATCTACGATCCCACCTGCGGCACCGGCGGCATGCTCATCTCCTGCCTCGCCGAGGTGAAACGCCGCGGCGGCGACACCCGCACCATCGGCCTTTACGGGCAGGAGCTAATCACCATCACCGCCGCCATCGCCCGGATGAACCTGGTCCTGCACGGCGTATCGGACTTCCACATCGCCGCCGGTAACACGCTAGCCTCTCCCGCCTTTGCCGAGGGCGACCGGTTGCGCACCTTCGATGTGGTCCTGGCCAATCCGCCGTATTCGATCAGCAAGTGGAACCGCTCAGCCTGGGAGAGCGACCCGTGGGGCCGCAATTTCCTCGGCACACCGCCGCAGAGCCGGGCCGACTACGCCTTTTTTCAACACATCCTGCGAAGCATGGACCCTCTAACCGGTCGCTGTGCCATCCTCTTTCCACACGGCGTTCTTTTCCGAAACCAGGAAGCTGAGATGCGAAGCCGGCTGGTCGAGAAGGACTTGGTGGAGTGCGTTCTTGGTCTCGGTCCGGAGCTGTTCTATAACTCCGCCATGGAGTCATGCGTGATTTTTTGCAGGAGCAAGAAGCAACCGGGCCGCAGGCAACGAATCATCTTTATCGACGCCGTTAAGGAAATCGAGAAGAGTCGTTCCACCAGCCTTCTAAGGCCACACCATCAGAAAAGAATCCGAGACACGTATGAGAACTTTGTTGACGTTCCTGGATTCGCAAAGGTCGCGTCGATTGAGGAGGTCGCCGCACAAGCCTACAGCTTGTCAATTCCGCTCTACGTTAAGCGAGAAACACCGGGGCTCCTTGAAACTACACACGAACGCCCCCTGAAAGAGGTATGGAACGAGTGGGAACAAGGCGGTCATCTGTTCTGGCAGCAGATGGATGCGCTGGCGGATGCCTTGGACAGCCTAACAAGTGAAGAGGCGCCCGATGGTTGAGCTGAAGTCAGGCTGGAAGCACGTTAAATTCTCCGACATGGTCACCAGTGCCGGAGCTACCCGCAAGTCGCGAGGCTGGAACATCGAGGAGGCCGGCGTCGATCGGTATGTCGGCCTTGAGCACCTTGACTCAAACAGTCTCACGATTCGTCGCTGGGGAGACCCTCGTGATATTGGAGAGAACAGTGACCTCAGGCACTTCGAGGTCGGGGATGTCCTGCTGGCTCGACGAGGAATCGATTTGCGAAAGGTTGGGCGTGCTCACTTCCGTGGCGTTGCCTCTGGGCATGCTCTAGTGTTCCGAGCCGTTCCGGAGGTTGTGCTTCCCGAATTTCTGCCTTTCTTTATACAGTCCGATGTGTTCATGAAGCGCGCTGACCGTCGTTCGGCAGGATCACTTTCCAAGACGGTAAACCTGTCTGCGCTGATGAAGGAAGAGTTTGCCCTGCCGCCGATTGAGGAGCAGCGACGGATGTCTGCTGCGCTTTGGGCTATTGAATCTGTGGTCTGGAAATATGACAACGCGTCGCAGAGAGCGTTTGCTTTGTGGCGGTCTCTGTCCCACACGGAATTCAGCAAACGCACCGGGAGGGGGCCGGCACTCGACAACCACTTCACAATTGCCAGTGGACAGGTCGATCCCAAGGAGCCTGAGTACGCGACACTACCTCTAATAGCTCCCAATCACATTGAACCCGAATCTGGTCGGTTAATTGAGATTGTGTCGGCCGAAGCACAAGCAGCGATTAGCGGAAAATACCTTTATGAGGCCGGTTCAGTGTTGTACTCGAAGATCAGGCCTGAGCTTCGCAAAGCAGCGATCGCCCCCTGCCGAGGGCTTTGCAGTGCAGATATGTATCCGTTGACCCCCTCACAACAGCTTCGGGCGGAGTATCTACTTGAGATTCTGTTAAGCGATGCATTTTCACAGTTCGCAATCTCGGGCTCCATGCGAACGGGTATGCCCAAGGTCAATAGGAAGCACCTCGCCGAGTTTTGCTATGACCTTCCTAGCACGGAAGATCAGAAGCAATACTTGAACCACGCGCGGGCTTTACATGCTGCCATAGACGAGATTGCTGAGCGGCGCACGTCTTTGGTGTCGCTAAAGTCAATTGCATTAAGCGAAATGGGTGCCGCATGACCTTCAACGAGTCCAATACCGTCGAAGCCTTCATCCGCGACCGCCTCCAGGACCTCGGCTGGGACTTGATCAATCACTCCGCCCTCCCGCGTCAGCCTCAGGAGGTCGTGGTCGAGCCTCACCTCCGCGATGCCCTGATCCGCCTGAACCCCGCAATCGCTGAGCGTCCCGAGCGGGCGGACGAGGTGCTCTACCGTCTGCGCGCAGCAATCATGACGGTCCGCGACACCGGGCTGGTCAAGGCCAATGAGGAATTCGCCGCCTGGCTGCTCGGTGATCGATCCATGCCCTTCGGCGAGAACGGCGAGCATGTCACCATCCGCCTGATCGACTTCGACGACCTGAAGCACAACCACTTCGTCGTCACGCAACAATTCACGTTCCGGGCCGGCAAGACCGAGAAGCGGGCGGACTTGGTGTTGCTGGTCAATGGTATGCCGCTGGTGGTGATCGAGGCCAAGACGCCGGTACGCTCCAGCCAGAGCTGGTTGGACGGGGCGCTTCAGGTCCACGACGACTACGAGAAGAACGTCCCAGAGCTGTTTGTACCGAATCTCTTGTCCATCGCTACCGAGGGCAAGGAATACCGCTATGGCTCGATCGCCATGCCGGTGGAGCTGTGGGGGCCGTGGCGGCTCGAAGGCGAGGATGCTCTGCACTCGATGGAGCAGGTCGAGAAGGCGGTACGATCGATGCTGCGTCCGAGCATGGTGCTCGACATGCTGGCGAGCTTCACCGCCTACGCCACCCACAAGGGCAAGCAGCGGATCAAAATCATCGCTCGCTACCAGCAAGTGGAAGGTGTGAACCGGATCGTCGAACGGGTGGTCGCCGGCCACCCGCGCAAGGGTCTCATCTGGCACTTCCAGGGCTCGGGTAAGTCGCTGCTGATGCTGTTCGCGGCTCGCAAGCTGCGACTGCATCCGGTGCTGAAGAACCCGACGGTGCTGGTAGTGGTGGACCGCATAGACCTGGACAGTCAGATCAGCGGCACCTTTTATGCTGCGGACATGCCGAACATGGTCCGCAGCGAGAGCCGCCACGAGCTGAAGGATCTGCTGGAGAAGGACGTGCGCAAGGTGGTGGTCACCACCATACATAAATTCGGCGAGGCCTGGGGGGTACTAAGCACCCGGGACAATATCATCGTCATGGTTGACGAGGCCCACCGTACCCAGGAGGGGGATCTTGGACGGCGCATGCGCGAGGCCCTGCCCAACGCCTTCCTGTTCGGCCTCACCGGTACGCCGATCAACCGGGCCGATAAGAACACCTTCTATGCTTTCGGTGCCGAGGAAGACGCAAACGGCTACATGAGCCGCTATGGGTTGGAGGAGTCGATCCGCGACGGGGCGACCCGGCCGCTGCACTTCGAGCCGCGGCTCGTGGAGCTGCACATCGACCAGGCATCCATCGAAGATGCTTACAAGGAACTGACCGAGGGCCTGACCGACGAGGACCGCGACAAGCTCGGCAAGGCGGCCGCCAAAATGGCGGTACTGGTGAAGGCCCCCGAGCGCATCCGGGCGATCTGTGCCGACATCGCCATCCACTACCAGGAGAAGGTCGCCCCCAACGGCTTCGGTGCCCAGGTGGTCACCTTCGACCGCGAGAGCTGCCTGCTCTACAAGCAGGAGCTGGACCGACATCTGCCACCCGAGGTCTCGGACATTGTCATGTCCGTCAACAGCGGTGAGGGCCGGTACGCCGCCTACCGGCGCGACCGGACCGCCGAGGAGGAACTGCTGGATCGGTTCCGTGAGCCCAAGGACCCGCTGAAGATCCTGATCGTCACCTCCAAGCTACTGACTGGTTTCGATGCGCCGATCCTGCAGACCATGTACCTGGACAAGCCCCTGCGGGACCACACCCTGCTGCAGGCCATCTGCCGCGCCAACCGGCCCTACGGTGAGACCAAGAGCCACGGTCTGATCGTCGACTACCTCGGCATTTTCGATGACGTCGCCCAGGCGCTGCAGTTCGACGAGAAGGGCGTGCGGAACGCTGTGTCCAATATCACCGAACTGGTCGCCGCGCTGCCCGGCGCCATGCAGAAATGCCTCGCCTACTTTGCGGGGGTCGATCGTACCCTGAGTGGCTACGAGGGATTGATCGCGGCCCAGGACTGCCTGCCGAGCAACGAGCGCCGTGATGCATTCGCTGCCGACTTCAGCGTGCTTG
Source organism: Candidatus Competibacteraceae bacterium (assembly GCA_020445005.1). Taxonomy (GTDB): domain Bacteria; phylum Pseudomonadota; class Gammaproteobacteria; order Competibacterales; family Competibacteraceae; genus UBA2383. Next base: position 11,341 of record JAGRHM010000032.1, read on the forward strand.
CGCGTGTCTGGGAGGCGATCTCGCCGGACCCCGTGCTGGGCCAATACGAGAAAGACTACCGCTGGCTGGCGCAGGTCTACGAGTCGCTGAAGCCCTCGACCTGCACCGGCCGCCTGCTCTGGCACCGGCTCGGCGCCAAGACCATCGAGCTGATCCACGAGAACGTGCATGTTGATGCCGTGCGCGACGACCTCGACACCCTGATGCTCGACGCTGATCTCCTCGAAGCGGTGCTGAGCGACCCGGACCCGAAGAAGAAGGCCAAGGAGATCACCATCAAGCTCACCGCCCGGCTGAGAAAGCACGCGGGCAACCCGAAGTACAAGGCCCTGGCCGAGCGGCTGGAGGATCTGAAGAACCGCCACGAGCACGGCCTGCTGGTCAGCATTGACTTCCTGAAGGAGCTGCTGGAGCTCGCCAAGGACGTCGTGAACTTGGAACGCGAGATGCCGGTCGAGGAAGAGATCGACCGCGGCAAGGCGGCGCTGACGGAGCTGTTCGAGGAAGCCAAAAACGGTGACACGCCGGTCATGGTCGCGCGCATTGTCGACGACATCGACGAGATCGTGCGCCAAGTCCGGTTCGACGGCTGGCAGAACACCCACGCAGGGGAGCGCGAGGTCAAGATTGCCCTGCGCAAGACGCTGTTTAAGTACAAGCTGCACCAGGACACGGAGCTGTTTGACCGGGCATATAGGTATATCCGGGAGTACTACTAGCTGCCTGCAAAAAGATAAATGCCAAGTCGTCTGCACAGTAAACCAAGCTGACAGAAGAGGCCTGCTGGATGCGGCGGAGCATGCCTCTGCATGGCGGTAGGTTTTCACGTGTCGAGAATTTTTACTGCGGGCGCCTAGCAGTTCTGGCCGTGATTAACGTCACGTCTCGCGTCTTGGTGGGCACATGCTGATAAGCAACGTCTTCATGTACAGGGAAAGCTAAGTAACGTGGAACATCATTGGACGGTGCAAGGCTTGGCCGAGTGGGCGGTCAATGTCGGCTTGCAGCCCAGCCTGCTCAACGGCGGTCAGGGCGTTATGTTGTCCCAGCCGGGCGACAAGCGGTCGATCTTTGCAATCTATCTGCCGGAAGAGGGTGACTACCTCGTTGAGGTCGGCTTCAACCCCGCCAACGAGCAGTCGTGGTTACTCAAAGACCTGCTGCAGCCCCACTACGACATGATTGAAGTTGAGGAAGGCAGCAGAAAGTGGCCTCGTATCGGCTTGGTCGAGTTTTCGAAGGACTTGTTGGATCGGATTTCCGTCTGGGCAGACGAACACATTCGTTCAGCATGGACGCCAGCACCGCAGCCTGTTGCCGAAGGGGTCGCCATCCCGGAGCCTTTGACAGCATCAGTGGAGCCTGTAACTGCGCTACCGCCAGCTCCCGCACCTCCGCCACAAACTGAAGCTGAGGCTGCGGACAAAGACACCAAGCTGTCTCGATGGCTGACGGCTTATTTTGCTACGCGGGGCATGGCGAGGCCGGATGGTCGCGCTCTGTATGCCTACAAGACCACGAATGCAGAGTTCGAGAAGATCACCAAGCAGCTGCAGATTGCTGTGGTGTTCAGGGGCCACAAGATCCTGAAGAAGGATTGGAACTTCGCAGCGCTGTTCGTTCTGTTCGCGGCTGAATGGTGGCGTCGCGAGTACCGCGGCGGCTCCTGGACCTGGCTGCCGATCTATCAAGCGGTCAAGTTATCAGAAGACGACATTGCGCGGCTGCAGACAACCCCCCAAGCCTTGCTTTACCCGGCCTTGGAAAGAGGGTTCCGGTTCTGGAAGCGAAAAGTCTTCTCCATGGGTGGAGGGCGTACCTTTATCGGCTCGATCGCCGCCGAGGGTGGCTTGCCGCTGAATCTGCTGAGCGATACCCAAACGGGATTGAAGCGCTACTTTCGGCATGTCCTGGATCGTTACTTGCCACTCAGGGCAGCCGGTGTCCCTGCGAGTCAGGTGGCCTCTGAACTGAGTGCCGAGCTTCCCGCTTCATTTCGGCGCGACCAGGTTTACGGGGTGGTAGGCGATATCGTCGAGGCGACACTCGATTTACGTGCGAGATACGGCCTGTCAAGCCAGGACGATCCCGTCATGCATCTAGACAAGGTCTGCGGCGATTGGCGGGAGCAATTCCCGTTGTCGCTGGATAACGAACCTGCGCAGGCCCTACTGAGCGACTTGATGGTGACGGCGGCCAAGAGTGCCGATACTGCCGCACCGCTGTCGCTGGTTCGCTACCTTAACGAAAACCACGACAACAGCTATTCACTTAACGCGACGCTAGAAATACCCCGCAAACTGTCGACCGCGGCGCTGGCCAGCGTGTTCGGTGAACTCGAATGGCCGAGTGTGGTTGAAGTATGGCTTGCGCGGCCGTTCAAGGTGCGCCTGGCCGTCTGCTCGCGCACCGATAAAGAGAATTACCGAGTCCGCAGTGATGGCGTCAACTGGCATGGCGTCACTGCGACGAGTGATGCGGCCGTTTGCCTGTTCGCCTTCGGTCAGGTGCTTGGTGAAGAACGATTGCTGCCAGAAACTGTGCTCGAGCCTGATATGCCCTGGGTATTCGTCGAGAACGAAGACCGGCTGGTCTTCCTGGGGCAAGGGGGCATGCGGCTGGCGGCAGAGCAAGCAATGTTATGCGTGCCTGAGGGAGCTCAGTTCGACGCCGAGCAGGAACCTCCAGAGCCTCGGGGCGTCCTTCACGACGTGGAGCGAGTTGTTTATCAAGTTAGCGGTGCTGTTCGCTTGCGGCACGACGATGACCAATTTTCGATCTCGACGAAGCAACCCAAGCTAGAAGTCGCGCAGTATCGGTTGACGGGCCGGCGTCTGTATCGCGATGCAAGTATCCGTCAGATCTTCGTTGGGGCGCCGAGGCTTTATTGTCGCGACCTCGATGGGCCTGCTCGAAACATACCGGCTTCGTCGATCCAATGGCGACCTGTTGCCAGTGGTGCAACTTGGCGCACGTGGGCCAGTGACATGCAGGGTGTTGTCGAGATCAAGGTGATCGACGGCGCGGAAGTGCTGTTTCGCTCGCGGCTTGCGGTGTTACCGGCAGGCGCCGAATTTCGAACCGTCCCTGGAGAAGACGAGAACAGTGGGGTGGTTATCGTAGCCGGCCTGCCAGGCGTCCGCCTGGCGGTCAACCAGCAGGGCGTTGACGTCACGCTGGATGATCAGCACGACGAGATGGTCAGGTTGCGGCTACAGCGTCAGGACGAGAGTCTGTCGGCGTTTCGATTGGACCTTCAATGGCCCGACATGCCCAAAGCTTTACAGCTCGTCCTTCCGATGCCTGTTGCTGGTGCGCGTTTTGGTGCTGCGGATGGCCACTGGCTGCCAGACAGGGCATTTGTGGCCGTCGCAGACCTCGCTGGTGTACACGCAATCGGCTTCAACCATTTGGGAGGCGCCCCTGAGCAATTCAGCCTGGACATCAGCATTCGAGCGCGTGACCTGAGAGGGTATGATCTTCGTACACTGTCTGACCGGTTGCCCCTGCCACGAAGTGGTGAACTGTCGGAGCTGCCGCTGATACAACTGCGCGAGCGTTTCCTGCAGTTGTTCTCATTGAGTGAGGATCTTGACTGTCAGATTGAATTAGCGCTGGAAGGACATCGCGTCTACCGGCGGCTTCACGTCGGGCGATACGCTCATCAGCTCAGCGCGAAAGAAAGTACGGTCGCGCTCGAGTCAGCGCAATATCGAGGAATAACAGAGCAGAGCGATATCGATGCGTTGGAGCTGGAAGTAAAGCCACTGCTGGATCCGGTTGAGCGCGGCTATGTATTAAAACCGTGTACCAGTGAGGGTGTCAGGACAGGAGAATGGTACAAGCCCCAGATGTTGGCCCCGGGCCCTTGGCTGGTTATGCCCGGTAGGTTGGGTGCGCAGTCGGTGAGGCCGACGATCTTTGCGCAGCCCGGTTACCAGCGCAAAGAGAATGGCCGCCTTCGCGATGCGATCGCACTCGCAGGTGAAAAAGATCGCCTGGCAGCGATCGCGGACGGTATCCGTTGCATGGCCGGTGATTACGGCCATAAAGACTGGCGCCTGGTGTTTGAAACCCTTGAGGCGTTCAAGCATCTGCCCGCGACGACGCTGGATCTTTGGGACTGCTTTGCCCGCAATCCCCAAGCAATGGCAATGTTGCTTATTTGCGCAGACTCGTCGAACTACCAGGATGTGATTGATCTTGCGGCCGAGCTGCCGTTTATCTGGGAACTGGTGCCGATGAGCGCCTGGTTCTCTGCGGTAAATCTGTTGAAGGGCTATGTCCAGGAATCGGCGCCCGAAGGCATTGCAGAATCCCTCGTGCAACATGCCGTGAAACAGAAGCTGAGTTTCATGCTCGACGCAGATCCTATTCTTGATCGCCCCGTAAAGCTCCTGGCCGCCGCCGTGCTGGGCTTCGAAGACGATGAGATCCGTGACGCAGCCTTATTCTCGAACGTGCCCGGTTTGATCAACCAGGTATTGGGGCAAGCATCCGCCGATCTGCGTAACCGTCAGTCTGCCGATGCCTACTGGCCCGTGACCCATGGTGACTATCTCGCCGTAACGCGTGAACACGCATCAGAGCAGTTTAGTTCGTTGTTTACACGGCAGGCGGCGTATATGACATCGGTGCTGCAGGCGCCGGTGGCACTTGCCGTGCGGTCAGCGGTTCAGGATGTCAGGGATCTTTCTGCGCTCAGCCACGCAGATTTGTATGCGCTGCAACAGATAAGGCAGTTCGACGACACCTGGTACCAGGAAGCCTTCGGCCTGACTTTAATTTATGCCTATGCGACAGGTGCCATGAATGACGGTGATGGAAAGACCGGGGCCGACTAGATGAATGACTACTTTCAGCGACTTTTCAAGCAGTTGAGTGACCAGGGTGTCAGGGCCAGTGTCAGCGGTCTGCAGATAGCAAACGCGCCGCTTCGTCGATTTGTCACCGGTTATCTGTCGCGGTCCCTAGGGCAGCCGGGTAGCTTGCTGGGCGACCCGGTATTCGAAGCAACCTTTCCTTGGGAAGGTGCAGGCCGGACGATGGCGGAGCTCGCTGGAAAGACGCTGCGGCCGGAGCTGGTCCAAGCACTCGACAATCCACCGAAAGAGCTCGCTGATGAGTACAGGTTTCCGAAAGATCGGCGACCTTACAAGCACCAGTTGAGGTCATGGGAAGTCCTCGGTGACGAGAAGGGGCGGTCGATTGTCGTAACGTCTGGTACAGGATCAGGAAAGACCGAATGCTTTCTGATCCCGATCCTCAATGATCTGGTTACCGAGTACCTGGCAGCCAACAAGCAGCCGTTGGAAGGGGTCAGAGCACTGTTCCTCTATCCGTTGAATGCCTTGATCAACAGTCAAAAGGACCGACTCAGTGCCTGGACGGACGGGTTCGGTGAAGGGATCCGTTACTGCCTCTACAACGGCCTTACCCCAGAGAGGCCGCCGCGGGGGATCACTCAGGTGCCGAATGTTGTCGAGTCTCGGCTACAGCTAAGGGCATCGCCACCTCCGATTCTCGTGACTAACGCCACCATGCTGGAGTACATGCTGGTAAGGACACAGGATCGTCCGATACTCGAACAGTCCAGCGGCAAGCTCCGCTGGATTGTGCTCGACGAAGCACATACCTACCTTGGATCGCAGGCTGCCGAATTGTCATTGCTGCTTAGAAGGGTCATGCACGCATTCTGTGTCGACCCGAGGCAGGTCCGATTCGTGGCAACGTCGGCAACCATCGGCGGCGACTCGGCTGATGTCCAGCTGCAGGAATTCTTAGCGCAGATGGCAGGTATCTCGCCAGAACAGGTGGTGGTTGTCGGTGGCTCACGGTCAGTGCCGCAGCTTCCTGAGGTGACTGGGGCGCTGTCGGGGCTCAAGCTGAGTGAAGTCGCATCACTTGAGCCTGAGGTCTCTACCTCAGAAGAACGCTACAAGGCACTGGCGGGACGAGACGATGCCGTGCGACTCAGGCGCGCATTAACGGATGCCTCTTTGGGTCGGCCGGTCAAGACGTTGACCGAGATCGAGCATGTGTTGTTCGGCAAGTCACACAGCGTCGAATCGTCTTCTGAACGCGCTTTGAAGGTGTTGGATCTCTGCGCGGGAACGAGCCGTATCACTGTCGATGGCTCGGTTGACCATTTCTTGCCTTTGCGGGCCCACATTTTCGGGCGCACCGTTGGTGGATTGTGGGCCTGCGTTAACAAGGCGTGCAACAAGGTGGATGAAGCGCTTCAGGATGAAGCGTGGGGATTTGGCCAGGTCTACTTCGCGCGGCGGGACAGGTGCGACTGTGGTGCACCTGTCCTGGATCTGGTGACCTGCAATGAATGCAATACGGCGCATTTGATGGGGCGAGTCAATCGGGATGGCAGCATTCGATCCATATCGGAACCCGATGAAATTGATGATTTCGCGCGCCAGTTGGATCCGCCGGATGACGATGATGCGCCGGAATTCAGCACCGAAGAAACCGTTGTCGAAGAAGAACGCGCAGTGATCTCTGCTCGACAGTCGGTACTTACACTCGACGATACGCTGAACGGTGACGGACAGCGTGGCGTACCGCATACAGATCAATCGTTCTCCGTGAATCTGTATCTGCCAGAGCATGGTGAAGGTATGCGCTGTCCCTGTTGTGAGAGCAAAGAGCGGCGTCAAGGCTCGCTGTTTATGCGCAAGATCCTCGGGGCGCCATTCCAGTTGGCGACAACGCTTCCAACATTGTTGGAGTTCAGCCCGGCGAAGAATGATGGATTTGACCATCCATCGGATGGCCGTCGGATGATCACTTTCACCGACAGTCGCCAGGGTACAGCGCGAATCGCAGCAAATCTGCAGATGGATTCGGAACGCAATTTTCTCCGTTCACAGGTTTATCACACGCTGCTTGCTGAGCAAGCCAGTGGGGAATCGCCAGAACTGGAAAAGGCGAAAAGTAGTCTGGCAGAAATCGAGAAGCACTTGGTTGATGCCAAGCTCGATGCTGGCATTCGCAAGTTGTTGGAAACACAGCGTGACGACTATGTCGCGGCGCTGGGCGCTGGGGGTGGCACTGCAGCGGTCAGCTGGGAAGAAATGGCGGGCAAGTTGGCGACGAACTCGAAGCAGCTGTCCCACTGGATACTGAATCACTACCGCGAATTCGATCCTGTCGAATTCGATGGGCCAAGAGGTGCTCGCAGTCTGGCAGACCTGTTACTCGCGCGTGAGTTTCTGCGGAGGCCCAAACGGCAGAACAGCTTGGAGTCGATGGGGCTGGTCCAGGTTTTCTATCCAGGACTTGAAGAGCGGGTGAAGAAAGTACCGGCGATGGCTACTGCTATCGGCTTCGAGTTGTCAGAATGGAAAAATTTCCTGAAGCTATTGCTCGATTGGCACGTTCGGGCGAACCAGGCTGTTAGTCATCAGCTTTTCTGGCGACGGTGGATCGGTAATCGCTTTCCTTTCAAGCAGCTGGTTTCGCCAAAGCAACTTGAGGCGATCCGCGGCGTCGCATTGTGGCCTGCGGTGCGGGGCGGCCACGACTTTAACCGATTTGTACGGCTGCTACGTGAGTCATATCGGGTCGATCCGAACACGACAAGAGGCAAAGACGAGATTGACACCGTATTCAAAGAAGCGTGGGACGCTTTGCAACTGGAGGCGCGCGTATTAAAGCCAATCGAAGAAGGGCGTTTCCATCTTGATCTGGCTGCAGAGGTTTCGTTTCGATTGCAGGATAAAGGCTGGATCTGCCCGATAACCCAGCGCCTGCTGGATACGACGCTGAAAAAACTCTCGCCTTTTCTACCGCCAGGTGCCGTTCGCGATCAGGTTGTTTGCGAGGAGGTGGTGTTGCCGAGGCCTGAGGCGGCGTTCGCCGAAATTGCCCACAGCCGCCGATGGCTTGCTGAGAACGCTGGCGTTGCCGAACTCCGCGATAAAGGCATTTGGTCCAATCTCCACGACAGGGTCGTGGAAAACGCCAAGTATTTTTCAGCCGCCGAGCATTCTGCACAGCAGGAATCAGCCAAACTCAGACAGTTCGAGAAGCTGTTCAAAGAGGGAAACCTCAACCTGCTGAGTTGCTCGACAACGATGGAGATGGGTGTCGACATCGGTGGCATTTCGGTTGTCGCGATGAATAACGTACCACCGAATCCGGCCAATTATCTTCAGCGAGCCGGTAGAGCGGGCCGCCGAGCGGAATCGCATGCGATTAGCTACACGCTCTGCAAAGACGATCCGCACGGCCACCAGGTGATGGCAAACACACGCTGGCCTTTTGATGCGGATATCCCGCTGCAAAAAGTGTCTTTGCAAAGCGCGGCCATCGTGCAACGGCATGTGAATTCCATGCTGTTGAGTGAATTCCTTCAGGAAGAGACTGCGAAAGACGACCTGAACGTGATGAGATTGAACTGTGAGTGGTTCTATCTTGCAGAGCGCCTGGAGGACTCGCCTTGTCGCCGGATGCTGGATTGGTGCGAGTATGGACCAGCGCAATCACGGCTCGCTGAGCCGCTCAAGCGGCTTGTGAAGCAGAGTTCGCTCGATGGGTTTTCAACGTTACAGCTCTTTCGAGAGACAGCCCATCACCTCAGTGGGGTCGAGGCAAAATGGCAGAGAGATTACGCGGGTTACGAGCAGCAGCTTGAATCGCTGAAGCTAGCCGCCAATCAGACAGATGCGGGCAGGGCGATCAAGGCTGTCGAGATTGGAATGCATCGCTTGAGAATGGAGTACTTGTTGGGAGAGTTGGCCACACAAGGTTTCCTGCCTGGTTACGGGTTCCCAACCGGCGTTGTGAGTTTCAATACGATCACCGCGGAGCAGCTTGCGAAAGAGGACCAACAGCGCAATCGTGAAAAAGAACTCGGCCAGTTGTCGCATCGCGAAGACAATCGACAGCGCTCGAGAAACTTCCCGTCGCGGTCGAGGTCGACAGCGATTCGGGAGTATGCGCCAGGGGCGGATGTGGTTATCGATGGCTTGGTGTATCACGCTTCCGGTATAAGTCTCAGCTGGCAGCGGCCGATGAGCGAAAAGCAGGCAAAGGAACCGCAGGGTTTCTTTCATGCCTGGCAATGCCGGCGTTGTGGTGCGGCAGGCACGTCTTTATCACGGGAGCTTGCGGAACACTGCGAGCAGTGTGGCAGTGAGATAAAGTCTTCGGAAATTCAGTTGTGTATGCAGCCAAGCGGTTTCAGCGTGGATATCAGCTGGAAGACGCACAACGACATCACCAGGCCGCATTATCTCCCGGTCACCCCGCCGACAATCAATGCAGATGGTGAATGGATTCCTCTTGTTCAGGACCGATTAGGACGCTTCAGGGCGACGACGGCTGGACAGGTCTTGCATACGAACAGCGGCAGTACGGGTAGCGGCTATGCAATCTGTCTCGAGTGTGGGCGTGCCGCAGATATGCCACACGGTGGTGCGTTGCCAGACATCTTCTTGCGGCCGCACAAACGACTGCGAGGCGGGCAGGTTGATGGTTCGAACGAGTGTTCAGCCAGTTATGACACGTGGCGGATCAAGCCGCATGTGCATCTCGCGCATCGGGATATTACCGACGTATTTGAGCTCCAGTTGAAACAGGTGGATACGCATGCATTCTTACAGGACAAGTCAATTGCAACGACCTTGGCTGTGGCTCTTCGGCATGCCGCATCGATAAAGCTGGGTATCAACCAGGAGGAACTCGGCTATGCAATCAAACATGTCGAGATCGCCGGTGGGCAAACGTGGTCCATACTGCTCTTTGATACTGCAGATGGCGGTGCGGGCTACGCCTCGTCACTAGGGAACCACATTGTCGAAGTGGCGAGGATGATGTCCGAACGCCTAGATTGCGACGCTGGTTGTGACAAGGCTTGCCACCATTGTCTATTGACCTTCGAGACACAACATCAGGCGGCATTGCTGGATCGATTGGCGGCGAAGGAGTGGCTTACATCATCGTTTGGGAATTTGCTGGCCCTTCCATCTTCTATGCAGATTCTCGGGCCTGCCTCATCGCAGGAAACGCTACCTCTGTTTCAAGCGCTCGATGTGGCCTTGCAGAAAGCGGCCGTGAGAGGCTTGCGCATTCATTTTGGTGGGGATCCTAGCAATTGGGACACATCGCTAGGGGATCTCCGACATCGCGTAGCCGCTTGGATTGCGCGCGGTCTTTCCGTCGAGCTAGTGGTGGACAAGGATGCATTCAACGGGCTCGAAGAAGAGCTGCGCGACCATATCGCAGCGCTTTCTCGTGGTATGGGTATTCCGTTGTCAACGATCGACAGAAAAGATCAGCCTAGGCAAGGTACGTTGGTTGCCGAGACTATCGGTGCGGATATCACGCGTTGGGCCTGTGAGGATCGTGCAGTGACGGAATGCGGCCCCGGCTGGGGGCGAGTAAACGACAAGCCATTAATTGTTGCGATGGGCAATGATGACGTATCGAAGAGCACGATGGTGGATCTGGCTTCGTTGGCGCCGGCTCCAGCGCACGCATCAGATATCGAATTTGAACTTGATACGGATTTGGATGGGAAGGCCAGTCAGTTTGGCGAGCGGTTTTGGAATTTTGTGCTGGAGAAGCATAAGGGGCTGACGGATCTGCTTGAGAAAGAGGTAATCGATCGCGTTCAGTATTCAGATCGCTACCTCAAATCGCCAATGACTGTTTCTCTGCTTCTGCAAGTGCTCAAGGAGTTGGATACGCGGTTTCCGAATTCTTATAACCGCGCGGTTGCAACGATCCGGCTTGAAGAAATTACCGGTGATGCTCGGCGTCCTTCACGCGCTGTTTGGGATGATTGGCACCGGAGTCAAACTCGTGAGCGTGCGATTGAAGAAGCCTTTGAATACGTGGATCTACCCGTTCGCGTTGGTACGTATGCGCGAGCGCACATGCCGCACTCCCGGACACTGGATTTTGAATTCTCCTCTGGTAGTTCCGCGAGGATTCGCCTCGACGAAGGATGGGGGTATTGGGAGACGCAATCTGGCTATGACAGTCGTTTTGATTTTTCAGCTACGCCTCAGCAACAGGGAGAGAAGATTGCCATGTGGGGAGGGCCACTGGTTAGGCGGAGGAAGCGCTACAAGACAGCGATGACGGTGAGTGTTCGCCTCTAGAGCGCACCTCGACTGTGCCGGGATCAGTGCAGGGTAGGCGCTGCGTAAGCTGTTCTTGATCGAGCCAGCGAAGAGGGGCGCAGCTGGATTTGCGTCGCAGAATTGGGTCGGGATGTTACTGGGGCGAAGATGAAGAAAACGGAAGGTTACTTGCTGAAGAAGCGGTTTGAATGTCGGGACCAAGGTGCGGAAAAATTTTGGGAAATTGAGTGCGATGGCGATCAGATCCTAACCAGATGGGGGCGCTTAGGGGGAAAGCCACGCGTAAGCACAAAAAGCTTCCCGTCAGTCAAAGACGCAATCCAGGCGGCAATTGAGCTGGAGAAAGAAAAGCTCCAAGAAGGCTACACTGCCGTCTCGACAATCGGGCCAGGAAAAAAGAACCGAGCCACGAAAAAGACGCCACTAAAAACTGGTTTGGACAAATCTGGCGCTGGAAGGGGAAAGAAGCTGTCCAGAGAAGAACGTACGCAGCGCGCCGCTGACCTGCTTCGGCTAATTTACGGTTTGATAAACGAAAATAATCTAAGTAAATCAGCAAGATTGAAAGAATTCGACCAGCTGATTTCGGAGTACAAATCGCTGAAGATTAAGTATTCGGAGGAAGATGCCCGTTTGATTTACGACGTGCTGGGACAAAAGAAGCTGCCGGTCGATATGGCTGTTCACTTTTTGAGTGCGATCACAAGTCTGGGGGTCTCGAAAAAGGCGTTACGCGAACGCGTTATCGATTACTTTGGGTACGTGGCAAGCAGTACTTCAATCGATCACAAGGAGCCGGTGAATCTTAACGAGAAGATATTTCCGGAAGTGGTTCAGGAATTTGACCTTGAGGACTGCGAATCGGTAGCTCTGAATTTGTACGTGTATGAAGTGATTTCTACGGTCAAAACGCCGCTTGACAAAAACTACGTCAGCTTCCTTTTGAAGGCGGGCGCGGATCCAAATTACATGGCTAAAACGTATTCGGGCGGTCGGACCTACAGGGGATATGTTGATAGTCCTACCGAGTTGCTTGGGCGTACGTTCAAGAAGAGAAACGAAGAAGCCATTATGAAACTGCTGCTCAAGTATGGCGGGCGAATTGATGACGCCATCAATGCCGGTGGAAATGAAAACGATCTGCGTGCCCTTGTATAGGGTGTCCCGGACTGCTGGATAAACGAGGTGCAGAGTATGGGGCAAGTGGAGGAAAGCAGCTGTGCGAATTGCCGTTTTTGTATTGGCGGGCACTGCTGCAGATTTCCGCCGACTTTCGCGGGAGGTGGGTTGGATCGGCCATGGGTGGCGTTTCCTGAAGTGGAGGCAGATTGGTGGTGTGGTGAATGGGAGGGCCGCTATTCAGAATAGCCCCGCCGGCGTCGCTCGGTTTCTAATAGAACGCTTTGGCCAGAGTTTCTTGCCTTCAAGACGTTTAATCTCTTTCCGAGAAAGAAATTTGCTCGCGCGGCGAAAAGCGCTCAGCAAGCTACCCCATAGCTTTGGAGGTATGCGGGTCCCACATCTTGGATAGAGCGTATGTTCGGCCGTTAGAATACTATTTGGCGATTGACCCTGCCACGGCAGAGATGGCTGCTGAGTTAGAGCTGATCTACTGTTTTGGCGAATCGATGGTACCTGAAGCGCCTCACAAATCGAAGGCCGTTGGTTTGCTTGTTCCTCTTTAGCCTTTCTAGTCGCCCGTAGAACGGTGTCGGATAGCTGCCGGCTTATCGAGGTCGACTCTCTTGGCCGCGCGCTACGCGAAGTGTGGCAAGCCCTTTCAGGGTTGGCCCATTCCCCTTGAATTACCCGTTCCATTCCAGACCCTTTCGCCGTTTGCCGCGGCCGACGGTATTCCTGCATGTCATATGGGAGCGGACTCCCGCACTTCACAAGCGGCTATGCTCCGACGGTACCCCTTGTTGAGTAGCGGTTTGGTTTAGAGTCCAG
>JAGRHM010000033.1:0-6351 GCA_020445005.1 Candidatus Competibacteraceae bacterium
AAAAACCCTCGGTTGCCCGCGATATTGCCAAGGTGTTGGGCGCTCGTCAGCGCGGCGAAGGTTTTCTGCACGGGAATGGCTATGTGGTGACCTGGGCAATTGGCCATCTGGTTCGATTGGCCGAACCCCATGAAGTCAATCCCGACTGGAAACGCTGGCGGCGTGAGTTGCTACCGATGTTGCCGGAGCGCTGGCCGCTGATCGTCGGCGACCAAACGCGCGAACAATTCGAGACGGTGCGCCGCATTCTCAACGACGATGCCATTGACCGGGTGATCTGCGCGACCGATGCTGGACGTGAGGGCGAATTGATCTTCCGCTATCTCTACGAAGCCGCCGGTTGCCGCAAACCCGTCAGCCGACTATGGATTTCCTCACTGACGCCGGATGCCATCCGCCAGGGTTTCCAGAAGTTGCGCGATGGCCACGAATTCGATCCACTGGCGGCGGCGGCCAGAGGACGTAGTCAGGCGGACTGGCTGGTCGGCATGAATCTGTCGCGGGCTTATACCCTGAGCTGTGGAACCTTCGGCGAAGAGGTGTTATCGGTCGGTCGGGTGCAGACGCCCACCCTAGCGATGATTGTGGAGCGGGATTTAGCGATTCGTGCTTTCGTTCCCGAAGATTACCGCGAGGTCGTGGCGACCTTTACGCCACAGGACTCTCTCGCCCCACCTGCCGGAAAGGGATCGGAGGAACAGAATGCGCGTTACCAGGGGGTCTGGTTTCGCGGCGAGCGTCCGGAACCCAAAGCCAAACGCTTGCCCGCCGATGGCGAGGGAGCGGAACGGATTGTCGCCCGCACCAAGGCAGGTCAAGCCGTTATCGAATCGCGCAACGCCGAGACCCGCCGCGCGCCTCCGCCCCTGTTGTATGACCTGACGGAATTGCAGCGTCACGCTAACCGCCTGTATGGCTTCAGCGCCCAGACCACTCTGGATATTGCCCAAAAGTTGTACGAGCAGCACAAGCTGATCAGTTACCCGCGCACCGACAGTCGGCATCTCTCGACTTCCGTAGCGGGAACCCTGGGCGCGGTCGTCGCGGCGATTGAAGAACCTTATCGAAATCAATTGGCGCCTGGCGCGGGTCAGCGACCATTGGGAACTCGCTTCGTCGATGACAGCAAAATCACCGACCATCACGCGATCATTCCGACTCCGGTACCGGCGCGGACTTTGGCTACCGACGAGCGCAAGATTTACGATCTGATCTGCCGCCGGTTGTTGATGGCCTGGCATGATGATCATGTATGGGCAATTACGACGCTCATCACCGCCATTCACACTCCAGAGAAGCAGGAAGTGCTAGTCGATCGCTATCACAGTAGCGGAGCGGCGGTTGAGCAGGTCGGCTGGAAGATTCTGGACATCGGAACAGATAAACCTACGGCAAAATCCGGAGGTAAGCGCAAATCCGTCAAAGCTGGCGATCCCGGAAACGCCACCGGGCAAGAGGCTGAGCAAAGCCTGCCGTCGGGGTTGGCGGTCGGTCAGCCGCAACAAGTGCTGGAGGCGCGCGCCGTCGCCAAGCAGACCCGCCCGCCGCCGCGCCTTACTGAGGCCACGCTATTGACGGCGATGGAGACCGCCGGACGACAACTGGAAGACAAGGAACTGTCGGCGGCGATGAAAGAAAGCGGTTTGGGGACCCCGGCTACGCGCGCTGACATCATCGAAACCCTGCTGAAGCGCCAATACCTGACCCGCGATGGCAAAGCTTTGAACGCTACTGAGCGTGGCGTTCGGCTGATTGAAACCGTGCAGACGCCGATCAAGAGTCCGGTCATGACCGGCGAGTGGGAAGCGCGTCTCAAACGCATCCAGCGTGGCGAGGGCGATTTGGCCGGTTTCATGGCCGACATTACTCGTTTCGTAACTGATACGGTGATGCTGGCGCTGACGGCAGCGCGACCGATCTCACCCCCTGCTGCCCTTTCCATGAATGCAGCAGGCGCGATTGGCGTTGCATCCGCACCGCGCCGGGAACCGGCGCCGGTAGATCGCTTGCTTGACCTGTTGAAAAACGAATTTCGTCTGCCGGCCTTCCGCCCCTACCAGGAGCAGGTCTGCCGAACCGTGACCGAGGGTAGCGATGTGTTGCTGGTGATGCCGACGGGCGCTGGCAAATCGTTGTGTTTCCAACTGCCCGGCATTGCCCGCGCTGGAACGACGCTAGTGGTGTCGCCGCTGATCGCGCTGATGGAGGATCAGGTCGCCAAACTATGCGAACTGGGCCTGCGCGCCGAGCGGATTCACTCGGGACGGGATCGGGCGACATCGCGCCAGGTCTGCATTCAGTATTTGCAGGGCGAACTGGATTACCTGTTCATTGCGCCGGAACGGTTGCGCGTCCCCGGTTTTCCTGAAATGCTGGCGAAACGCAAACCGGTGTTGATTGCCGTCGACGAGGCGCATTGCATCTCGCAATGGGGCCATGATTTTCGTCCAGACTACCGGATGCTCGGTCAATATCTGCCCTTGTTGCGGCCTGCACCGGTCATTGCGCTGACCGCGACCGCGACGGTGCTGGTGCAGGATGACATTGTCAGCCAACTCGGGATGAGTACGGCAACGCGCTATATTCATGGTTTTCGCCGGCCTAACCTGGCCGTGGAAACGATTGAAACGCGCAAGCCCGACCGGCATGAGAGCGTGCGACGGATTCTGGCGGATCCCGCTCGCCGTCCTGCCATTGTTTATGCGCCCACCCGCAAGGAGACCGAGGCGCTGGCGCTGGCGCTGAGCGCGGATTATCCGACCGCCGCCTATCATGCGGGCATGGATCCGCAGGAGCGCGAACGGGTGCAGGGGCTATTCAGCGCGAGTCGCTTGCAGATCATTGTCGCTACCATCGCTTTTGGCATGGGCATCGATAAACCCGATATCCGCACGGTGATCCACACCGCCCTGCCAGGTAGCGTCGAGGGCTATTATCAGGAAATCGGCCGGGCCGGGCGCGACGGGCAACCCGCCCGGGCGCTGCTGCTATATTCTTATGCCGACCTGCGCACTCATGAGTATTTTCACCGACGCGGCTATCCTGAACTGGATCAGTTAGCGCGGGTTTTTGCGGCGCTGAGTACTGATCCCCAACCCAGGGTCGTGTTGCGCGACTGGCTGGGCGTCGAGCTGGACGTGTTCGAGGCGGCGGTAGAAAAATTGCTGGCGCATGGCGGCGCCCGGCGGGACATGGAAGGGAATCTCAGCCGAGGCGAGGACGGTTGGCAGCGTCCGTATCAGCAGCAGAGTGAGCATAAACTACTTGAGCCACAGCAAATGTTGGAATTCGCCGACAAGGCCACCGGGTGCCGGATGGTGCGTCTGGTGCGCCATTTCGGTGACCGGGATGATGATCAGCCTTGTGGGATTTGTGATGTCTGCGCGCCCCAGGCGACGACCACGCGCCGCACGCGCCGACTGAACCGGATCGAAAGCCAATGGGCTTTGCAGGTGCTGGAGGGGTTACGCTGGCGCGAAGGGCAGACGCCGCGTCAGTTATGTGAGCGGCTGACCGATGGGCAAGCGGATCGCCGGATGTTTGAACGGGTGCTGGAGGCGATAGCGGGAACCGGTCTGGTTGAGTTGCGGGATGATGCCTTTACCAAGGAAGGCAAAGTCATTGCTTTCCGAAGGGTTTATCTGACCGATAGCGGGCGAACAGCGGGCATGGGCGAGGTGGGCACAGTGCGGTTAGCCGAGAAGTTCAATACAGCGGCACCAGCGGCGCAACGGAGCGGGCGACGAAGGCGCTAGAAGCTTTACTTCAGCCCTTCCCTATCGAGGGAAGGGCGTTGTGATTGGATTTAAAGACGCTTCTTGGCTGGAAATTACAGGTTGGCCGAACGCCACCAACTGTTGTGATCGCGACGCAGTTCCTCGTGCGTCGGCATGGGATAGAACGCCAGGTCGGCGCCGTTGCCCATGTAGAAACCGCTCTTGATCATCCGATAGGGGAATTCCAGGGAATGCACGCGATGCACCAGCTTGGTGTGCTTGTCCTTGGTATCCAGTTCCAGCAGGGCTTCGCGCAGGTGATGCATGAATGAATACGGCAGATCGCCCACCGGGCCGTTAGCCGGATCGGTCGCCAGCGTGCCCAGGCCCAGTTCGACGAAGCACAAGCCTGGGAAGCGGATGAACTTGGCGGGCTGGCTGGTCACGCCATCATAGTAGGCGGCGGGACCCTGGGTGCTAACCACCAGACTGTTGACCGGCGCCAGATCCTGGTACATGTGCAAGCCGCCTGATGTGTCGGGTGGCGCGGTTTCGCTGCGGGCCAGACCCAGGGTATGGCCATAGGCGGTGCTCAGATAGAGCTTGCCCAACGCGCTGACTGGAATATGCTCTAGCACCCGGTAGATCGAAATATACACCGAGTTTTTGGGTTGGCCATCCGGGTGGGGCGCACAACGGGCAATACCCTCTTCGAGCGGGAAGTACTCATGCCGGAACGAGGGATCAACCTCGAAAAAGATGGCCTGCCCCTTGGACTTGTATTTGTGGCCCGTCGCATAGTATTGCCCGAATTGTTCCGGCGGCAGCATGGACGCGATCAGCGCTTCAGGGATCAGCGAAAAGTACAGATGGACGGTCATGATGTGTGCTCTCTCCAGGTTTTGAATGGATGGGACGAATAATGCCAATGGTTATGATAGATCACCGGGTAACAAGGCAGGGAATTATACTGCTTTTTACCGGGTTTCGTGATCAAGATGGTTTTATTATCCGGCGGTTTCGGTTCCCGTCAGGTGGTTTTCCAACGTTTCCAGCGTCGTAATCGGCGGTTGGCATTCGAGTCCCTGACAAATCCAAGCGGTGACCGTTGCCGGTCCGGGGTGTTGTTCAGCGAGCGGTCCCTCCGGCAGGGCGGCCCCGGGGGGAATGGCGAGCGTCAGTCGGCGTGGCGCGTAAGGTCGGGCGCAACGTTCGCACCATTCCCTGAGCGCCGCCGGTTCGCCGCGCAACACAATGGTCTGCGCCGGTTCCTGGCGCTCCTCCAGGGCGTTTAGCAAAGCGTTGCAGGCGTTGGGCATTTGCTCAATCGCTGGCCATGCCCAGCGCAGCGTGCGTTCAGCGGCGTCCAGATAACGAGTGCGGCCAGTGAGATGTCCCAATTTGAGCAGTGTTTGTACGGCAATGCCGTTGCCGGAAGGCAGTGCGTCGTCATGTGGAGGTTTGGGGCGTTGAATCAGTGTTTCGTGATCGTCGGCGGTGAAATAAAAGCCGCCATTCCGCCGATCCTCAAACCGGTCCAGCAGCACGTCAGCCAGCGCCAGGGCAAAGTCCAGATCGCCGTCCCGCCAGCGGCATTGGAGCAGTTCCAGAATGCCATCGATTAGAAAAGCGTAATCGTCGAGATAGGCGTTCAGTCGGCTTTGTCCATCTTTGTAAACCGCCTGTAACCGCCCAGCGCGCCAGAGTTGATTGTGGATAAAATCCAGCGCCCGTTCGGCGGAAGCCACGAAATCAGGCTGTCCCAAATGGCGACCGGCGATGGCCATGCCCCGGATGGCCAGCCCGTTCCAGGCTGTCAGGATTTTTTCATCGCGGCCCGGCCAGATTCGTTTGGAACGGACACTGAATAATTTGCGCTGGGCGGCGGTTAGCCATGCGTTGACTTGAGCGGGTTCTACATTTAGTCGCCGGGCCAGTTCAGCCGGTTCGGCGGCCACGCGCAAATGCCAGGCATGGCCTTCAAAATTGGCCGGCAGCTCCAGTCCATAACAGACGGCGAAAACCGCATATTCCTCGGTCGTCAGTTGTTCCCGAACCTGCTCGGGCGTCCATAGGTAAAACTTGCCCTCCTCGCCTTCGGAATCGGCGTCGAGCGTGGCGTAATAGCCGCCTTCAGGGGACTGCATTTCGCGGATGAGCCAGACGCCGGTTTCCTCGGCAACCGTGTGGAACAGAGGATCCTGAGTCGCCCGCCAGGCTTGGGCGTAGAGCGCCAGCAACGGGCCGTTATCGTACAGCATCTTTTCAAAGTGCGGGATTTGCCATTCGGCATCCACTGAATAGCGATAAAATCCGCCGCCCAGATGGTCGTAAATGCCGCCCAAGGCCATCTTGCGCAGGGTGAACAACGCGGCGGTTTCCGCCTGATGGTCCGGTTCGCCGCGCTGGAGACTGGCCGTCCAGTGGCGCAGCAGTCGTTCCAGACTGGTGGGATGCGGAAACTTGGGCGCGCCGCCGAAGCCGCCATGCGTCGGATCAAAATGGCTTACGGCTTGATCCCGTGCGGCTTGGAGCGGTGCGACGGTCAGTTCGATTTTGCCGGCGGCGGATGGCGCGGCCAGTTCGCCATGCAAAATTTCCAGCAGCGCTTGGTTTTGCTGACGGATGTCGGCGG
>JAGRHM010000033.1:6433-10376 GCA_020445005.1 Candidatus Competibacteraceae bacterium
GGAAATAGGTGCCGCCGACGAAGGGAATATGATCATCGTGGGTCAAAAACATGGTCAGCGGCCAGCCGCCGGCCCGACGGTGCAGCATTTGAAAAGCGGTCTGGTAGATTTTATCGAGATCCGGTCGCTCCTCGCGATCCACCTTGATATTGACGAACAGTTCGTTCATCACTTGCGCAGTCGCCTCGTCCTCGAAAGACTCATGGGCCATGACATGGCACCAGTGGCAAGCGGAGTAGCCGATGGACAGCAGGATTGGTTTGTTCTCGCGACGGGCTTTATCCAGGGCTTCTTCATTCCAGGGATACCAATCCACCGGGTTATGGGCGTGTTGACGCAGGTAGGGACTGGTTTCGTGGATTAGACGATTGGTATGCGCAGGTTCGGTCATGGCGGCTTTCCGGGGCGTTAGGCGGAAAAAGGGATTTTGTTATAAGTTGCCCTGGAACCCTCCGAGGTTCCATGAAGGTGATTACAGTACTCCAGTGTTAAACTGCGTCCAGTCAATCAATTTCACAAGAGCGCCACGAATTGACCATTAAAATTGCCACCTGGAATGTCAACTCCCTGAAAGTGCGCTTACCTCAGGTGTTGGATTGGCTTGCACAAAACCAGTCCGATGTGCTGGCCCTCCAGGAAACCAAGCTGACCGATGCCGATTTCCCGACCCTGGATATCGCCGAAGCGGGCTATCAATGCGCATTTGCCGGGCAAAAGACCTACAATGGCGTGGCCATTCTCAGCCGGTTGCCGGTCAGCAATGTAGTCACGGACCTGCCGGGCATGGATGATCCCCAGCGCCGAGTGCTGGGCGCAACCGTCGGCAACCTGCGGGTGCTGAATCTCTACATCCCTAACGGTCAGGCAGTCGGTTCCGACAAATACGCCTACAAACTCGCCTGGCTGGAAAGACTGATCGCCTGGGTGGAAACTGAGTTGGCGCGTCATCCAAAACTGGTCATCCTGGGCGACTTCAACATTGCCCCGGAAGATCGCGATGTGCATGATCCAGTGGCCTGGACCGGGCAGGTACTGTGCAGCGAACCCGAGCGAGCGGCGTTTGCGCGGCTCGTGAATCTGGGACTGCGCGACGCCTTCCGCCTGTTCCTTCAGGAAGAGCAGAGTTTCAGTTGGTGGGACTACCGCGCCGCTGCATTCCGGCGTAATCTTGGCTTGCGTATTGACCACCTTCTAGTCAGTCCAGCGCTGGCGATGGACTGCGTTGCTTGTCGGGTGGACAAAAAACCACGCCAACTGGAACGTCCTTCTGATCATGCGCCTGTCGTCGCTGAATTCACCAGCGTCCTCTGACCCCTGACCCCTGACCCCTGATCCTTTGCCCATGAACCACCATCCGCGCAATATCCTCGTTACCGGCGGCGCCGGCTTCATCGGCTGCAACTTCGTCCGCCATTTGTTGACGGTTGATCCCGCCATCCGCATTGTCACGCTGGACCTGCTCACCTACGCGGGTTCCGTGGACAACCTGCGGGATTTATCCGATCCGGCGCGGCATGTCTTCGTCCAGGGCGACATTTGCGACCGGGCGCTGGTCGACCGCCTGCTACGCGAGCATCAGATTGACACTATTGCCCACTTCGCCGCCGAAAGTCATGTCGACCGTTCGATTACCGGGCCGGCAGCCTTTGTGCAGACGAATCTGGTCGGAACATTCACCCTGCTGGAAGCGGCGCGCATCGCCTGGCTGGAGGAAAAAATCGCCGAATCTCCCCGTTTCCACCATATTTCCACCGATGAGGTGTATGGCACGCTCAAACACGACGACCCGCCATTCACTGAAACGACTCCTTACGCGCCCAATTCCCCCTACTCCGCCTCCAAGGCCGGTTCGGATCACCTGGTGCGGGCCTATTTTCACACTTACGGCCTGCCCGTGGTCACGACCAACTGTTCCAACAACTATGGTCCCTTCCAGCATGGCGAAAAATTTATCCCTACCGTAATCCGCTCCTGCCTGTTGCAAAAACTGATTCCCGTGTATGGCGATGGCAGCAATATCCGCGACTGGCTTTATGTCGAAGACCACTGCCGGGGCATTGACGCAGTTATCCGTCAAGGTCGGTCAGGCGAGACGTATAACATCGGTGGTTGCAATGAATGGGCGAACATCAACATCACCCGGCTGATTTGCCAGTTACTTGATGAACGTCGCCCGGAACACGCCCCGCATGAGCGCCTGATTACCTTTGTGACCGACCGGCCGGGCCATGACTGGCGTTACGCAATCGACGCCAGTAAGATGGATCGCGAACTGGGATGGCGACCGTTGGAAACTTTCCAGACCGGCATTGCCAAAACCGTGGACTGGTATCTGGAGCGCCATGCCGCTGATCCCGCTTGGAAGACCTGACCCCCGAACCCCAAGGAGCGCCCGCCCATGCAACCCTCTCCTGCCAGTGATCTTCTACAGCGCCTGGAACAACTCAACCGCATCGGCATCGCGTTGTCCAAGGAGCGGGATACGCTGAAGTTGCTGGAAATTATCCTGATTGCCGCCAAGCGGTTGCTGAATGCGGATGGCGGCACGCTCTACCGATTGGTGGAAGAGGACGGTCGTCAACAACTGCGTTTCGATGTGGTTTACAACGATTCGCTCAAAATCCATATCGGCGGCGCCACCGGTACGGATTTCCCCGAGGGTTTTCCACGTTTTATTCCCCTCTATGATGCCTCTGGCCAACCGAATACCGGTATGGTGGTGACTTACGCGGTACTAAACAATACCACGGTCGTGGTCGACGACGCTTATATTGAACAAAACTTCGATTTCTCTGGAACCCACCGCTTTGATCAACGCACGGGTTATCGTTCCCGCTCCTTTCTGACCGTGCCGATGAAAAATCATGAAGAGGAGATCATCGGCGTTTTTCAACTTATCAACGCCCTTGATCCGGAAACCGGACAGGTACGCACCTTTTCGCCCGCCGACCGGCGATTGGCGGAATCACTGGCTTCCCAGGCTGCTATTGCGTTAACCAACCAGCAGTTGATCAAGCAACTCGAGAATCTGTTTGAATCATTGATCGCCCTGATTAATACCGCCATCGATCATAAATCTCCTTATACCGGCGGTCACTGTCAACGGGTGCCGGTTCTCACCATGATGATCGCCGAGGCCGCCCAATGCTCCAAACGCGGGCGACTCAAGGATTTCTGTCCTACTCCAGAGGAGTTGTACGAACTCAAGATTGCCGGACTGCTGCACGATTGCGGTAAGATCACCACCCCCGTGCATGTCGTGGACAAAGCCACCAAGCTGGAAACCCTGTTTGATCGCATTCACTTGGTGGATACCCGTTTTGAGGTGCTCAAGCGCGACGCCGAGATCAACCTGCTCAAGGGAAAACTCGCCGCGATGGAAAGAGGGAATCTGACTGTCATTCCCTTGCTGGAACAGCAGCTGAGCGACCAGTTGGCTGAGTTGGAGGAGGAGCGCGCCTATGTGCGTCATAGCAATATTGGCGGCGAGTTCATGCAGGCCGCAGCGCAGGAGCGAATTCGGCAAATCGCTGCTCGCCGCTGGGTCGGACCGGATGGTCAGGAAAGCGCCTTTTTGTCCGAGGATGAAGTGCATAACCTGTGCATTGCCAAGGGTACTCTGAACCCGGCCGAGCGGGCTGTCATCGAAGAGCATGTGGCGCTAACCATGCGGATGCTTAATCAACTCCCGTGGCCCAAAAACCTGCGCAATGTCGCCGAATACGCAGGCAGTCATCATGAGAAACTCGACGGTCACGGCTACCACCGGGGCTTGAGTGAAGCATCGTTGCCGATGCCCGCGCGCATTATCTGTCTGGCCGATGTCTTCGAGGCGCTGACCGCACGCGATCGACCCTATAAACCGGGAAAAAAAATGAGCGAAGTGCTGACCATTCTGGGCCGGATGGTGCAGAATCATGAAATTGACGCCGATTTGTTTGAC
>JAGRHM010000034.1 GCA_020445005.1 Candidatus Competibacteraceae bacterium
AGGGACAGATTTTGACCAGCCTGGAATGTCAGCACAGCAGGGTCCCTCTGGATAATTATCTTGTTCTTAATCGGCCTAATCAGCTACCGGCGACAATATTCGCGCCTCGGTTTCCTTGTCGCGCTCGATCATGGCGTAAGCCGAATGATTGTGAATCGACTCAAAATTTTCCGACTCCACCGCGTAGGCCACCACACGATCATCCTGATTCAAGCGGGCGGCGATATCGCGCACCATGTCTTCGACGAATTTGGGATTTTCGTAGGCCCGCTCGGTCACATACTTTTCATCCGGTCGCTTGAGCAATCCATATAATTCGCAGGACGCCTCTTTTTCGGCCAGGTCGATCAGGTCCTCAATCCACAGGAAGCCGTCGCCCTTCAATCGTACATTAAGCGTCACATGAGAACGCTGGTTATGGGCGCCATAGCGGGAAATTTTTTTCGAGCAGGGACACAGACTGGTGACCGGCACGATCACCTTGAGATTCATCGCGGGCTGCCCGTGACGAATCTCGCCGATAAACGTCACCTCGTAGTCCATCAGGCTCTCCACGCCGGAAATCGGCGCCGCCTTATTGACGAAGTAGGTGAACACCATTTCGATATGTCCGGATTCGGCTTCCAGCCGCTCGGTCATCTCCACCAGCATGTCTTTGAAGGAATCTACGGAAATCTCACGGCCCGGCACATTCAGAATTTCCACGAACCGCGACATGTGGGTGCCCTTGAAGTTATGCGGCAAGTTCACATACATGTTGAAAGTCGCAATGGTGTGTTGTTCGCCGCCGCTGCGGTCGCGCACCCGAACTGGATGACGGATGTCCTTGATGCCCACCTTGTTGATTGCCAATCGGCGCGTATCCGCGCTGTTCTGCACGTCAGGAATGGGAATCACCGTGGACATGGCGGCGGAACTCATGATCAATGGCTTCATGCAATCCTCGATAGGAGTCAGAAATTAGGAATTAGGAATTAGGAATTGGGAATTGGGAATTGGGAATTCGCTATTCGCTCTCTCCTAACCGTAACCGGTGTTGACATCCCCATTGGATAATGAATTGCATCGTTAATTCCCGATGGCTGCACTCAACTATTGGACAACAGACGCCAATCAGTCAGTTGTTGCAGTACGCCATCGACGTCAAGGCCGCACTCGACCAGCAATTCCGCCCGCTCGCCCTGTTCAACAAAGCGATCCGGTAGGCCGAGGTGCAGTATCGGAATCGAGATGCCGCGTCGCGCCAAGCATTCGCTGACTGCACTACCAGCGCCGCCGGCGATGGCGTTATCCTCCAGCGTGGCCAATTTGCGATGCTCGGCGGCCATTTGCACAATCAGCATCTCATCCAATGGCTTAACAAAGCGCATATTGACTGCGGTCGCGCCGAGACGTTCCGCGACGGCTTCGGCCACTGCAACCCGGTCGCCAAACGCCAACAACGCCAAATCCCGACCCCGACGCCGAATCTCGCCCTGACCAATCGGCAACGCGCGCATCTCCCGCTCGGGAACTACGCCCGGTCCCTTGCCGCGCGGGTAGCGCACTGCCACCGGCTGATTGAGCTGAAAGCCGGTATAGAGCATTTGACGACACTCGTTCTCGTCCGCCGGCGCCATCACCACCAGATGGGGAATGCAACGCAGATAGCTGTAATCGAAGCTACCGGCATGGGTTGGTCCGTCCGGCCCCACCAACCCGGCGCGGTCGATGGCGAATAGCACCGGCAGATTTTGCAGCGCCACATCGTGAATCAGTTGATCATAGGCCCGCTGCAAAAAAGTGGAATAAATCGCCACCACCGGCTTGAGGCCCTCGCAGGCCAGCCCGGCGGCCAGGGTCACCGCGTGTTGCTCGGCGATGGCGACATCGAAATAGCGATCCGCGAAGCGTTCGGAAAATTCCACCAGTCCCGAACCCTCGCGCATGGCGGGGGTGATGCCGATTAACCGCTCGTCCCGGGCCGCCATGTCGCATAACCAATCGCTGAACACCTGA
Source organism: Candidatus Competibacteraceae bacterium (assembly GCA_020445005.1). GTDB lineage: Bacteria > Pseudomonadota > Gammaproteobacteria > Competibacterales > Competibacteraceae > UBA2383. Next base: position 1,999 of record JAGRHM010000034.1, read on the forward strand.
GTATAAGTCGGCCCCCCCGGTTTGGCGGGCTTTAAGCCATATGCTGGATCAAACGCGCCCACGCCATGATAATCAACCGGCTCCTCCTCAGCTCGAGGATAGCCCTTGCCCTTGCGGGTGACGACGTGCAACAGGCGCGGCCCCTTGAGCGCCCGCAAATTGCGCAGGGTGGATACCAGCGTCGGCACATCATGCCCATCCACGGGACCGAAGTAATGGAAGCCCAGTTCTTCAAACAAAGTCCCTTCCGGGGCAAACAAACCCTTGACATGCTCCTCGGCGCGGCGGGCGACTTCCAGCATCGGCGGAACATGACTGAGCACTTTTTTACCGCCTTCGCGCACGGTCGAGAACAGTTGGCCGGACAGTAGCCTGGTTAAATGCGCCGACAGCGCGCCGACGTTCGGCGAAATCGACATCTCGTTATCATTGAGCACCACCAGCAGATCGCTCTTGAGATGACCGGCGTGATTCAGCGCCTCGAAGGCCATGCCGGCGGTCATCGCGCCATCGCCGATGATGGCAACGATCTTGCGGTCGCTGCCTGCCCGTTCCGCGGCAATGGCCATGCCCAGCGCCGCGCATACTGAGGTGCTGGAATGACCGACCCCAAAGGTATCGTAAGGACTCTCGCCGCGCTTGGGAAAACCGGCAATACCGTCCTTGCGCCGCAGGGTCGGCATGCGTTGGCGACGACCGGTCAGAATCTTATGCGGATAGGTCTGATGCCCCACATCCCAGACCAGTCGGTCTTCCGG
>JAGRHM010000035.1:0-1009 GCA_020445005.1 Candidatus Competibacteraceae bacterium
AGTTGGCGCGTATGCCCCGAAGGGGGAGCTCACCGTTGTCTTAACAGCAGCATGATGTGACGTTAAAAAAACAAATAAATCGTATTTTATTACTGATTATGCTCGTTATCAGGAATGAGGGGCCAGTCTGCGGAACGTCTAATTTTATCTATTAATAAATGATTACGTGTTACGTTATTTACGATAAATTGCCCCAGAAACGGCATTTTTCGGGACTACGCCTGTCAGCTCCAGTTTAACCGCTTCCGAGAAGGAAAAATACGGTTAAACGGCTGCCGTCCACCCGCATGATTCCGGTTTAACCGCTTCCCGATTTCGATTAAACCGCTTCCTCCAATAAAAATGTTGCGTGGTGACTCTTTTCGGGGTTCTATGCCCAAAACTGCAAAATTTTTGAAAGTTTTTAATCCAATAGCTTGTATTTGCAGTACGAGTTTCCGAAGCCTGCCAGGCCTATTCACCCCTGTATTAAGCCGCCATTCGTCTCTATGAGAGTGCCTCACTCATAACTTTCTGGTTTTCGATGCTTAGAACTGGCCTTTTGTGGTCGGTTTGGGGATCATTTCCGCCAACGGACGCGGACCGTTGAGACGGCCGCGCAGCAGTCTGTGCACGGGTTGATCCAGACCGAGACCAAGAACATGGAGCGGATGGAAGAGGCGGTGCTGGCGACGGATCATCAGGTCTTGCACCACATGCTGAGCGAGTCGGGGTGGTTGAAACGCGCAGTTCTCGACCAGATTGCCCAAGAAGCAAACCCGCGATTGGGTGGCGATAAGGACACTTCGCTAACGATCGATGAGAGTGGGTTCCCCAAAAAGGCCCAGTGGGAGCGAAGCTACAATTTAACGACATATAAGTAACTGCTAATTCGTCCGGAGCGTAGCGGACGCTCTTGCCAAATATCTCCTGCAACGGGCACCTAATACCAATTCCCGTTAGGTTTAAATCGAAAAACAGATGAGCTGCCAAGGTCACCAAGGGCTTGCCACCTATCAGTTTTCAGGTA
>JAGRHM010000035.1:1183-2983 GCA_020445005.1 Candidatus Competibacteraceae bacterium
GCCGAACACGGTGGAATTAGCCAATCTGTTGCCGTTGGAGCGTGCGCGTCAGGACATGCGCGAACAATAGTTGCGACGGTTGTTGAAGAACCGGTTGCTGGACGGCGAAGCGGTGATGGAGCCGGTGGCGCGCCAGAAACTGCAAGAGACGGCCGGCCACGGGCAAACGCGGCTATTGAGCCTGGATCAGACCGATCTGGGGGATCGGAGGGCGGGGTTGATGGTGTCGCTGCGGGTCGGGGACCGTTCGCTGCCGTTGGCGTGGATCGCTGAGGAAGGGGCCGCCAATATGAGGTTTGAGGGACAACGGATCGTGTTGGAACGGGGTCGGGGCTGGTTGCCGGCAGGGGCGGAGGTGCTGGGATTGGCGGATCGGTTCTATCCGTCGGTGGCGTTATTTGAGTGGCTACAGCACAACGGTTGGCCTGATCGCCTACGGCTGAAAGGCAAGCTGTGGGCCGATCCGGGCGCTGGTGATGAGACCACCACGGGAGAGTTAGCCCGGGGGGGGCACAAGCGCTATCTGCCGGGGTGCAGTTGTTTGCCGAAGGGGGGTGACGAACCTGGGTATTTTGCATGAACCCGGTCCTAAGGAGCCCTGGATCATCGCCAGGGACGGTCCCCCGACGCGAGCGACCGTGCTCGATGACGGCGCGCGCTGGGTGATCGAGCCGACGTTCTCGGACTTCAAGAGCCGCGGATTCAAGTTGGAGGACTCGCAACTGGAACATGCCGAGCGCTTGGAACGGCTGATTCTGATCATGTCACGGGCCATGTATTGGTGGGTACGCGTTGGCCGAGATGACGCCAAGCAGCGCCCAACACCGCTCGAAAAAAAACTCAGGCACAAACTGACCCCGACCATTGGAGCTTCCGAAAGCTCTACCATAGCGCGGTATCCTGGTTCAAACGAGGGCTACGTCGCCTGAAGCGATGCTTGCAAAATGACCTGCCTTTACCGGCCTTTTGGGCGGTGATGAGAAATTGATAGGTGGTGAGATCAATGCCAAACAAGATGCAATCATTAGTCGACCGCTTGGTATAATGGCGGTTCGGCAACGAAATTATTCAATCCGCACCGTAATCGCCTATTCTAAAGCGACTGCCGTTCACCGCCGTCCAACCCACTCGACAAACTCCACAGCCGGCAGGGGCGGGCTGAACAGGTAACCCTGCGCAACATCGCAACCTTGCTCCAGCAGAATCACCCGCTGCTCCTCAGTTTCTATGCCTTCCGCCACGACCTCCAGTCCCAGGCTATGGCCGAGAGTCACGATAATCCCAGCAATCGCCCGGTCATCCGGATCGGTCGTCAGATCACGCACAAAGCTGCGATCGATTTTCAATGAGGTGATCGGCAGATTTTTCAAATAGGCCAAGCTCGAATAACCCGTGCCGAAATCATCGATGGCCAAAGTAAAGCCGACTTGCCGTAACTGTTGAAGCGTGGTTAAAGTCTCCAATCCGGCCTCAAGCACCGCCGATTCGGTTAATTCCAGCTCCAGCGCATCATGGGGCAAATCGTACCGTTGCAACAACGTCTCAAGGTCGGAAGCCAGATGGGGGGCGCAAAAATGCCGGGCCGCGATGTTCACCGCCACGCTCAGCCCCATCAATCCCTGCAACTGCGCCTGGCGCCAGATCGCCAATTGTCGGCAGACATCCTCCAATACCCAGCAACCGATACCGATAATTAAATCGTTGTCTTCAGCCCATGGAATGAAACGACCCGGTGAAATCAACCCTTCGTTCGGATGCTGCCAGCGCACCAGCGCCTCGGCGCCCACCACCCGACCATCG
>JAGRHM010000036.1 GCA_020445005.1 Candidatus Competibacteraceae bacterium
ACTGCCCAGGCTGAAAGCGGTGCCAAAGGATTTCTTCAGCAACTTCTTGCCGAACAGATTAACGCTGTAAAACTCGTCCAGCAGTAAGTGGACGAGAAAGCCTAGAGTGATAAAACTGCCGCACAGCCAGGCGTGAGTGACTGACGCATTAAAGACATGATAGGCAACGACGGTAGTGATCAATCCGCAGCAAGCGCCCATTGGAATGGAATGAAGCAACCCGCGATGGACAGTGAAGTGATCGAGCAGTTCAAAGACGCCATAGCGAATCAGCACAAAGCAACCGATCCATAGCAGGATCAGTTCCGTCAGGGAATAGCGGGACCCGAAGGTAAACACCACCAGAAAGCCGGCGATCACCGCCAGCGCCATGAAAGCAAGGCGAACGGGAATGGAGTGCGGGGAATCGATATCCGGCAACAACCCGCCGATCACGCCCAGCACGAAGTAGCCAATGATCGCCTGGTGGGGAAACTGGCCGGTCATGACCAGCACGGTGGCGGCCAAGCCGCTGACCGCCGCTGCCCCCATCAGGTGGGTATTGAAATCGGCCATCCGTCCGGGTTCTCAACCCTGCTGCAACAAATTGCGCAGGTCGATGATGGCCGCATTAGCGCGGGAAATATAAGAGGCCATGATCAGCGAGTGGTTGGCCATCGGCCCAAAACCGGTGCCATTGAGAATCATCGGACTCCAGATAAACGCCTGGGTATTCTCCAGTTCGCGGATGATCTGCTGGAGAGAGACCAGGGCGTTCTTTTTTTGGAGGACATCGCGGAAATCGATTTCCAGGGCCTTCAACGTATGCAACAACGCCCAGGCGTAACCGCGCGCCTCGAAGAAAATGTCATCGATTTTCCACCAGGAGGTTTTTACTTCAACTTGACCCGGAGTGGGCGTGGACTGGCGGGCATTGGGATCGCCAGCCAAATCGGTATTAATGCGGGCTTGCCCCACGCTGGCCGCCAACCGTTGCGCCAGACTGCCCAACCGCTTCTCGGCGACCGCCAAGTAGGCACTCAAATTGTCAGCGCGAGTGAAGAACTGACCATCATGGGCTTTTTCATCAGCCAGTCGCTCCAGGTAACGGTACAGGGCGTTTATGCCTTTGCGGTATTCCGACTCGGAAGACGGCAGAATCCAGGATTCTGAATCGTAGTTGAATTGCGGCTCGGCAACCTGCAAATCCTTGTCCTCGACGGACTGGGTCTGGGAGCGGCTGAAATCGTTACGCATCGAGCGCGCCAGATCTCGCAGTTCGGTCAGAGCGCCAAATTCCCAGTTGGGAATGTTATCCAGATAAACCCCCGGCGGGGTCATGTCATTACTGAGATAACCGCCGGGTTTATCCAGCAGAGTTTCGGCAATGCGAATCGCGGTGGCGGTCGTCACGTAGCCGGGCACCAGTTTCTTTTGCTCGTTCTTCGCTATAGCCAATGCGTTCTGGTGAACGTCGAACTCGCCGGGCGAACGCGACCAGATAAAGCCGAGCACGATCACGACAATGACGTAGGTGATTAGAAACAGGCCCAGTGTCCACCACAACCCCTTCTCTTTCCAGGTGCGCGGATTGTAGTAGGTAGCGACCTTGGTGACTTTACTGCCCAGGTTCGGTTTATTCGCGGATGGGGAAGATGGATCGGTCATCGTGGGTTCCTTGTTCGGGTGGATGTTCACAATTGCTGGATCTTGGCCAACTGCTCTTCCAGCTTGGCGATAGCGGCTTGGAGTTCAGCGACGCGGGCGCGTTCCTTGTCCACGACCGCCGCCGGAGCGCGACCCAGAAAATCGGCATTGTCAAGTTTGGCCGCGCCGCGTTCCGCATCCTTGCGCAGCTTAGCGATTTCCTTGTCGAGCCGGGCGGTTTCCGCCGCTTTGTCGATCAGACCGGACAGCGGGATGAGCGCTTTCATACCGCCGACCAGTGCTGTTGCCGCTTCCGGCGCCGGTTCATCGTCGTTCAGCCAGGCCATCGTGTCCAGCCGTCCCAGCGTCGCCAGCGCCCGGCGATGCCGTTCCAGCCGCTTCCGGTCTTCATCTGAACCGTTCTGGAGCAACACCGGCAGCGGTTTGCCGGGAGCGATATTCATCTCGGCGCGGATGCGGCGCACCCCACTGAGGAATTGCCGCAGCCATTCGATATCCTCTACTGCCGCTGCGTCGATCAGCGTTGGGTCAGCCTGCGGGTAAGGTTGGAGCATGATGGTGTCGCCCGCAGCCCCCGCCAGTGGCGCGACTCGTTGCCAGATTTCTTCGGTAATGAAAGGCATCAATGGATGCAGCAAGCGCAGCAGGGTTTCCAGCGTCTGCGCCAGCGTTTGTCGGGTTCCGCGTTGGGCGGCTTGAGAACTGGCCGGATCGTTAAGCACCGGTTTGGACAGCTCCAGATACCAGTCGCAGAACTCGTTCCAGGTAAATTCATACAGCGCCTGGGCGGCCTGGTCGAAGCGATAACCCTGCACGGCGGCGTTGGTTTCTGCAATGGCGCGCTGCAAACAGGAGCGAATCCAGCGGTCGGCCTGACTCAGTTCAATTTCACCGCCGGCCAGACCGGTATCCCGCCCTTCAGTATTCATCAGCACATAACGGGCGGCGTTCCACAGCTTGTTGCAGAAGTTGCGGTA